>JANMPY010000122.1:0-2776 GCA_031370095.1 Betaproteobacteria bacterium | reverse complement strand
CTGGAAATCGGGCGAAACATTGCTGCTGTCCGGCAAGATTCTCACCGGTCGCGATGCGGCTCACAAGCGCATGACCGACATGATTGCCAAGGGCGAAACACTGCCGGTGGATTTCACCAACCGCTTCATCTATTACGTGGGCCCCGTGAACGCGGTGCGTGAAGAAGTGGTCGGCCCGGCGGGACCCACGACCTCATCCCGAATGGATCGCTTTACAGAATCGATGTTAGCCAACACCGGCTTGATCGGCATGATCGGCAAATCCGAACGCGGCGCGACCGGATTGGACGCAATCAAAAAACACCGCGCTGTTTATTGCATCGCCGTCGGCGGCGCGGCCTATCTGGTCTCGAAGGCGATTCGCGGCTCGCGCGTGGTGGCCTTCGCCGATTTGGGCATGGAAGCGATCCACGAATTTGAAGTCAAAGACATGCCGGTCACGGTGGCCGTTGATTCTCAGGGCAACGCGGTACACAAAACGGGCCCCGCCGAATGGCGCGCAAAGATCGGCAAGATTCCGGTCGTAGTCGCTTGATGTTGCAGTCCTCGCTGGTGACGCGCCACCGTGCCTGAGAAAGTCAACACACGGCCACTGAATTTTGCAGTGATCGATGGCTCAGCCGGATATCGCAGCGTGCTGAGTGCTTTTTTGCAAACCGCATGGCCGCAAGCCACCATCGAGGAAGTCGATCCGTTCGCGGAAACGCTGCGCGGTATCGGTTTCGCATTCGGTACCAACAGTGATGTGATCCTGCTCGGCGGCATCGGCACCACCGCCGAAGCGCTTTCGTCATTACAGCGCTTGCGTGCGCGCGAACATTGCCCGCCGGTGATATTGATGGTCGCGCGCGAGCTCGAGCCGCAGGTGGCATTGCTGATCGAAGCGGGTGCGTCTTCGGTATTGTTCAAGGATGCGTTTTCAAAACGATCTTTGATCGACAGCATCCGCCGATTGCTGGGAGAAACCGCAAGCGGACAACCCTCTGTGCGATCACTTGTGGAAACCCCTAAGCCTTTTCCGGACACGCGAACATTCGGGCAATTCAGCTTCATCGCCAATGGCCAGTGCCACACGGTGGTCGTTGAGCATTTTCATTTTCTGGCCACACTTTCAAATGGCAATTTCGCACAGGTGTTCAGTGCCGAGCGCATTGAAGACCGCGCCCGCGTGGTTATCAAGATTTCATTAACGACACCGCTCCATAGCGCCGAGGTGCGCGCCTTCTGCGAACGTTATCGACTCATCACCGGGCTGGACGGCCAGAATGTGGTGCGCTATGTCGATGCAGGCGTGGCTGATTCGTGGCCTTACGTGGTGCTCGAGCATTTGTCAGGCGGCGATCTGCGGCGGTGCATGGCGGCGGGAATTTCGCCCACTGAAGCGGTGCAGATACTCAACAAACTCTGTGCGGCCCTCGCCAGCTTTCATGCCGGCAATTTCGCGCACATGGATTTAAAACCGGAAAATATTTTTTTTCGCGGTGACGATATGGTGTTGATCGATTTCAATATTTCGACGCGCTTTGGACATGTCGCGCGCAACCGCGCCATGGGTGACGTGTTTGGCTCACCGTTTTACATGAGCCCGGAACAGGGTCAGGGTCTGGCCATCGACGGGCGCAGCGACCTCTACAGTGCGGGCGTGATTTTTTATGAAATGCTCACCGGCACGCAACCTTACACCGGCGAAAGTGCCATACAGCTTATTTACAAACACATTCACGACGAAATTCCGCTGCTGCCAACGCGTGCGCGCATGTATCAACCGATCATTGATGCGCTGATGGCAAAAGACCGCGACGCCCGCATTGCGTCGGCGGCAGACGTCGGCGCGATGTTGTTGCCGTATTTAAATAACGACGCACCTGAAGCTCAATCCTAACCGATAAGACCACCCAGAATATGTTGCCACACGGCTCTGCTGATGCCCTGTTTCTTGCCCTCCGTGCGCAACAAGGCGCGGCACGAGACGCGAAAAAAGGCGCGCCACTTTTTGTACTCACGGCCAGCGCGCAGGACGCAGAACGGCTAACGGCTGAAATCGCTTTTTTTGAGCCTTCGCTGCGCGTGCACCGCCTGCCCGACTGGGAGACGCTGGCCTACGACCATTTTTCGCCGCACCCCGATTTGGTCTCGGAGCGACTGGCGACGCTGTATCAATTTTCGCAGGGCGAATTCGATGTTGGCATCGTGCCGGTCACGACAGCAATGACGCGTCTGTGTCCACGCGAGTTTCTGGCCGGGCATTCATTCTTTATCCGCATCAAATCCCGCCTCAATCTGGAGCGCCTGCGCGAAGACCTTACTCTCGCGGGCTACACCAATACCACACAGGTAATGGCTCCCGGCGAATACGCGGTGCGCGGCGGGCTGATCGATTTATTCCCGATGGGTAGCTCCGTGCCCTATCGACTGGATTTATTCGGCGACGAGGTCGATCAGATCCGCACTTTCGATGTCGACACGCAGCGCAGTATTTATCCGGTTAACGAAATCCGTCTGTTGCCCGCACGCGAATTTCCGCTGGACAAAAGCGGACAGCATCGGTTTCGTGAAAACTTTCGCGAGCGCTTCGAGGGCGACCCCGCCAAGAGCCGCATGTATAAAGACGTTTCGGCCGGTCTGGCGCCGGCCGGCATTGAATATTATTTACCGCTATTTTTTGAGCATACCGCAACGGTATTCGACTATCTGCCTGAAAACACCAGCGTGTTTTTGCACGGCGACGTGGTCGCGCACGCCGAAGATTTCTGGAAGGACACGCAATCGCGATTCG
>JANMPY010000253.1:0-2862 GCA_031370095.1 Betaproteobacteria bacterium | reverse complement strand
GCGGGAGGCAACGCAATGCCGACGCCTTCGGCGAGCTGCAAGTTGCCGCCCTTCACGAACCCGGGCAAAAAATTCATCGCGGGCGAGCCGATGAATCCGGCCACAAACATCGTTGCCGGATTGTCGTAGACCTCCATCGGTGCGCCGATTTGCTCGGCACGGCCGGCGTTCATCACGATCATGCGTTGCGCCAGCGTCATCGCCTCGACCTGATCGTGCGTGACAAAAATGCTGGTGGTTTTTAATTCGCGATGCAGCTTCTGGATTTCAAGACGCATCTGCACGCGCAATTTCGCATCTAGATTTGATAGCGGTTCATCAAATAAAAATGCAGCGGGTTCACGCACAATCGCCCGCCCCATCGCGACGCGCTGGCGCTGCCCGCCAGAGAGCTCGCGTGGCTTTCGCTGCAACAGCGCGCCCAACTCAAGAATTTTTGCCGCTTTTTGCACGCGCGTCTCAATGTCAGCGTCGGACAGTTTGCGAATCCGCAAACCGTACGCCATGTTGTCGTACACCGACATGTGCGGATACAAGGCGTAATTCTGAAACACCATCGCGATATCGCGATCCTTCGGCTCAAGTTTGTTCACCACGCGCGAGCCGATGGAAACTTCACCGTCAGTGATCTCCTCCAACCCCGCGATCATGCGCAGCAATGTCGATTTGCCGCAGCCGGAAGGCCCGACAATAACGATGAATTCGCCGTCGGCGATATCGACATCGACACCGTGAACAACGGCGTTGTTGCCGTAGGATTTTTTGACGTTTTTAAGCGTTATGTTTGCCATGGACAATCGCAAATAAATTGGGCCCCGGCTGCGACCGAAGGAAGTCCCTTGAGGGACGCCGGGGAGACAGATTTTTTCAACGGTCGTCGCAAAACGACGGGGTCCCGATGAGAGTCGCCGAGCAGCGGAGCGAGTGAAGGGGATGTCGGCGAGGACTGTTTGAGGGCGAGCGCAACCTTAATCTCAAGTAGCGCTGCACCTTCGAGCCCGAGTTCCGCAGCCGCCTTCACTCGCGAGCAGCGCAGGGCACCCCGGCGCTTTTGCCGGGGCGACGAACCTCGGGTCGCCTTTCTTTGCCTACTTTCTTTGGCGAAGCAAAGAAAGTAGGTTGCCGCCGGGCAACCCCCGGCATCGCTGCCAGCAAGATCACCCATAAAACCAATATCCACGCGCCTCTTCAGGCAAAATTCCCCTGAAACCCGCGCCAGTGCCAGACCTTGAAAACTCATTTCTCCGTCTCCACAAGCCCCTTAACAAACCACCTCTGCATCAGGATCACCACCAATGCCGGCGGCACCATCGCCAACATCGCGGTGGCCATCACCAGATTCCACTCCGTCGCTGCGTCGCCCCCGGAAATCATCCGCTTGATCCCGATCACCGTCGTGTACATCGATTCCTGCGTGGTGATCAACAAGGGCCACAGATATTGATTCCAGCCGTAAATAAACTGAATCACAAACAACGCCGCAATCGACGTTTTGGAAAGCGGCAACACCACATCCCAGAAAAACCGCATCGGGCCCGCGCCATCCATGCGCGCGGCCTCGGCCAGCTCATCGGGAATGGTGAAAAAAAACTGCCTGAATAAAAACGTCGCTGTGGCCGACGCAATCAGCGGCAAGGTCAGCCCCGCGTACGAATCGAGCATGCCTAAATCGGCGACGACTTTGAACGTGGGAATGATGCGTACTTCCACTGGCAACATGAGGGTAATAAAAATCATCCAGAAGCAAAAATTGCGCAGGGGAAAACGGAAATAGACGATCGCAAATGCGGAGATGATGGAAATAGCAATTTTGCCGAAAGCAATGACGAGCGCCATGATGGTGCTGTTGACCAACATCCGCCACACGGGTGCTGATGTGCCGCGGGTCGAGCCACCGGTCAACACTTGCGAATAATTGGTGACGAACTGGTCACCCGGAATCAACGGCATCGGCACCGTTAAAATTTGATCGAGTGTGAGGGTTGAAGCCACGAACGTGACATAAAGCGGAAACGCAACCACCAGCACGCCGAGGGTCAGCGTGACGTAGCAAAAAAATGTTATCCATGGGCGGTTTTCAACCATCTAATACTGCACTTTCTTTTCCACAAACCGAAACTGAATCACCGATAGCGCAATCACGATGCACATCAAAATCACCGACTGCGCAGAAGAGCCGCCGAGATCCGCCGCCTTCACGCCATCGTAGTAAACCTTGTAAACCAGAATCTGCGTGGAGGTTACCGGGCCGCCTTGCGTGGTGGCATCGATCACGCCAAAGGTATCAAAAAATGCATAGACGATATTGACCACCAGCAGAAAAAAAGTGGTCGGCGACAGTAGTGGAAAAACAATCGTCCAGAAACGCCGGAACGGTGACGCGCCATCAATCGCTGCGGCCTCCATCAAGGAGCGCGGGATCGATTGCAATCCTGCCAGGAAGAATAAAAAGTTATAGCTGATCTGTTTCCACACCGAGGCGACCACGACCAGAATCATCGCGTGGTCACCGTCGAGCAGGTAGTTCCACGGCACGCCCCACTGCTTCAACACATAACCCAGAATGCCGATCGACGGCGCAAACAGGAATGCCCACAGCACACCGGCAATCGCGGGTGCCACCGCATATGGCCAGATCAGCAGCGTTTTGTAGACGAAAGCACCGCGCACGATGCGGTCCGCCGCAACCGCCAGCAGCAGCGAGATCGACAGGCCGAGCGAGGCGACCAGCAAACTGAAGATCGCCGTGGTCTGGAAAGAAAGCAGGTAACGATCATCGGCAAACAGCGTCTTGAAATTCTCAAACCAGACAAACTCGCTGTGCAATCCGAATGCGTCCTGCGACAACAGCGACTGATACAC
>JANMPY010000248.1:0-2934 GCA_031370095.1 Betaproteobacteria bacterium | reverse complement strand
CCGCCGTTTGCTTTGGCGCTCGCGTTGAAAGAAGCGCGCGACAGCCAATTGTCACCAACGCAACTTGTCGTGTATCTCGATAAGTCCACGATAGCGGCCACTGGCGCGCCGTGGCCAGGCGCGTGGCAACAGGTGCTCGGTTGCCCGGTGCGGGTAGCTGTGCTGCGTGCGCCGCACATGCCGCCGATGAACGCGGGCAATTTATTGTCGGGGGAATTTGCGCCACCCACGGCGAGCCGTGGCTGGTTGGTGTTATTGAAACCTGCATTGTCATTTGCCACCGCCATCGCGGTCGTGCAATTGGCATTCACGGTCATCGACGCGTGGCGACTCGATCAGCGACGGCGCGCGCTCGAAGGTGAAATGGGCCAAGTTTTCAAAGCCGCTTTTCCGAAAGCGCAAGCCATCGTTGATCCACCGTTGCAGATGCAACGCAATCTGGACGCGATGAAACGGGAAGCAGGCATCGCCGCAGCCAACGATGCGCGTGCAGTCCTGGCCAGCCTTACGAGTATCGTGAAAGTGGTGCCGGGGCTGACACCGCAGAGCATCAACATTGCGGATGGCACCGTCAGTGTGTCGGCCTCGGTACCTGATCCCCAGCAACAAGCAATGCTAAAATCGCGCGTAGCAGATGTGCGCGGCGCAACATTTGCGGTCGACGCGACCAACAACGTGCGGCTCACCATGAAAGCCGGGCACCCATGAGCTCGATGCGCACAATCACGGATCAATCGAAGAACCAAATAGCGTTGACATTGGATCCACTGCGGGGGCGATGGAATTCACTTGAGCCACGCCCGCGTGCACTCGTGCTGATCGGCGCGATATTACTTGGCGCTGGATTTGTGATCGCATTTATCTGGCTGCCTGCATCGCGCACGCGCGACGCATTGACCGCGCGACTGCCGCAACTCGAAATGCAACTCGCCACCATGCGTGACCAGGCTGTGCAATTGACAGCAATCGCCAAAGTGCCGGCAACCACAATCCCCACGCGCCGCGTTGCCGATGTCGCCGCACTGCAATCCGTTTTCGGCGCGGACGCGCAGGTCTCGGCAGCGGGCGATGGTTTTCGAATCGTGATTCCAGCGATTGGCTATGCGAGCTGGTGGGACAAAACCAGCGACGCGATGTCCCGGCACGCACTAGACATCCTGTCTGCGACACTCACACGGATCGAGCAGCCGAAAACCAGCGCGCCAGTGGTTGCGGTCGATATGCGCCTGGGAGTTGATGCAGGCACGGCGGTGTCGACGGCGACCGCGACATCAACGCCGCCAGGCAAATGATTCCGCAGGCATCCAAAATGAACAGCGGACGCTGG
Organism: Betaproteobacteria bacterium; assembly: GCA_031370095.1. GTDB lineage: Bacteria > Pseudomonadota > Gammaproteobacteria > Burkholderiales > Usitatibacteraceae > UKL13-2. Next base: position 1,607 of record JANMPY010000248.1, on the reverse strand, counting down.
TGGTGGCTACTGGCAGCTTCGTTCGCCATCGGGCTCGTGGCACTCGCACCCGCTGCGCTGATGGAGCGGGCGCTGAGCAGCACAGCGAATGTGCAGCGGCAATTCGTCGCCGACGCGGGTACAGTCTGGACGGGTCGCGGACGGCTCATCGTTGCTGCGGATAGCGCGCCGATGGTGATCCCGATTGCGTGGCGATTTGATCCGCTCTCTCTGCTGCGTCTGCGCCTTGGATTTTTTGTCGAGGCAAATTCGCCCGCACTCGCAGGTACTGCGCATGTTGGTTTGGGATTGCGCAGCGTGGACTTAATTAACACCGCGATGAATGCCGACGTACGGCTATTGTCGATGACGCACGCTGCGGCAGGGTTGCTCGCACCGACCGGCAGGGTTCGATTACAACAATTGAGTGATGAGCGCCTTATTGTGCAGCCCGCGTCCAGCGACAAAGAATCCTGGCGCATAGACGGCTCGATGGGTCTCAATGCAGATCAGCTCGCATTCGGCGGCTTCATCAATGCGCCGGTCGGCAGTCATGAATTAAAACTGCGCGGCGACGGTACGACGATCAACGTGTCGATCCTGCGCTCGAGCGGGTCGCTAACACTGGAAGGCACCGGCAACATTGCACTTACCGCACCACGCCGCCTCACCTTTTCCGGTTTCGCCACCACCACGGTCGACGCGCCTGCCACACTGAAACAACTCGGCCCCGTCATGGCTGATGGTCGGCAACGCATTGAACTCAACACCACATGGTAACTGCGATGAAACACGCTCCCGCCGCTCCGCTCTACGGCTCGCCCTGGTGGCTCGGTAGCGGTGCTTTCGGCGCGCACGCGCAGACGGTCTATCCGGCCGTGTTCGGTCGCCCACCTGCACTGGCCTACACGCGCGAGCGATGGGATTCAACACCGCACGGCAAAGCCGATGGCGACTTTGTCGACGTTGATCGCATCGCTGGCACAAATGAAAAGCCGATGCTGGTGGTGTTTCACGGGCTTGAGGGATCCTCGCAAAGCCCGTACGCACTGCATCTGATGGCCGAGGTTGAGCGTCGCGGCTGGCGCGGGCTGGTGCCGCATTTTCGCGGTTGCAGCGGCGAGATCAACCGTCTGCCACGCGCTTATCATTCGGGCGATGCGGCGGAAATCGACTGGATCTTGCGCCGCGCGAAAGCGGAAGCGACGCAACAGCCGCTGTTCGTTGCGGCAATTTCACTCGGCGGTAACGCTACGCTGAAGTGGCTGGGCGAGCAGGGCAGCGCGGCATTGCGCATCGCCGATGCTGCTATCGCGATTTCAGCACCGATGGATCTTGCGGCTGCCGGCGGCGCACTGGAGCGCGGATTTTGCAAGGTGTACACGAAGAATTTTCTCGCCACGATGAAAAGAAAGTCGCTTTCAAAACTGGCCATTCACCCGGGAATATTCAACGCCGACCTCGCGATGCGGGCGACGACATTGCGTGAATTCGATAACGAAGTCACCGCACCGCTGCACGGCTACCGCGACACCGATGATTACTGGACGCGCGCGTCGGCCAAGCCCGGATTGATTGATGTACGGGTGCCGACGCTGGTACTGAACGCGCTCAACGATCCATTTCTG
>JANMPY010000216.1:0-2652 GCA_031370095.1 Betaproteobacteria bacterium | reverse complement strand
CCAATCGTTGGCGGTGACGGCTAAATCAAATAGCAATTTATCGTTGCACGCAAAATAAAAATCAATCATCTGCGGCGAATGGTGCGAACCGTGGTCGTCCCACAAAATATTGTCGCGAAACAAATCGCCGTGGATAATGCCGCGCGGTAAATCGAGCGCATCGAACTGCTGCTGATGGAGAATCTCAGTGGCGATTTCTGCGTTTTCGCCAGCAGATAAATGCGGCTTCAGGTCAATCACATAACTGCGCCACCATGAAAGTCCGCGCCAATTGGGCATCTCCAGATCAAATGATCGCGCGGCCTCGTGCATGCGCGCGAGCGCCACGCCGACGGCGTGACAGTCTTCCGGAACGGGATGGGCAAGATCGTTGCCGGAAAGACGCGACACCAGCGCGGCGGGCTTGCCTTTAATCTCCCGGATGACCGCGCGATCCACCGTGGCCAAGGGTGCTGCGCACGGCACGCCTTTGCCATGCAAGTGCGCCATCAAGCCCATGTAAAAATCGAGATCTTTGCGCGGGATTTTTTCGAAAATGGTTAGTACGTAACGCCCTTCCGTGGTGGTGACGAAAAAATTCGAATTCTCCACGCCAGCGGCGATGTTCTGAAAATCGATAATTTCACCGACGTGATACGGCGCGATGAAAACGCGGGCTTCAGCGGTGGTGATCGGGGTAAAAACGCTCACAGAATAAAAAGGTTCGAATGGTTCACCAAGATAATATCACCCACATCGGCACGGCAATCTTGAGATCCGGCCCATCAACCCGCGTGAATTTGCCTTCACCTTTTTCATCGATCAAATAATAAGCTGGCCCCGATGCAGGCTGGATGCGCTGCTTGTAGAGTCTGCCGCCGAGACGATATTCTTCAATGGTGTCAGACCCCGACTGGCGCGTTGTTACCTTTTCCTCCTTCGATGCATCGGTCGCCTTTACGTCTGGCGGCGATGGGATGTCTTCAACGACCGTCAAGTCTTTCGGACGTGGCCTAGCGGGGCTTTGCGCAATTGCAGAAAACGCAAACATGGCGACAATTAAAATGGCGAACAAGCGCATGGCAAACTCCAATCGTTAAGGTGTAATGCAGCGTCAAAACTGCTGCATTACAGCGTCATTTCCAGCGCGCGTTCATCCGGTGAAGGCGTGAATCCACGATTCGCGTAATGATCAAAAATCGCTGCGACCACTTGATCCGGATCGTCGATCACTTTGAACAAATCGACATCGCTCGCGCTGATTACTTTTTCATTCACCATCGTGGTCTTCATCCAGTCGATCAAGCCGCTCCAGAATTCACTGCCAACCAGGATCACCGGAAAGCGGCGAATCTTGCCTGTTTGTATGAGCGTCAGTGCTTCGGAGAGTTCATCGAGCGTGCCGAATCCTCCCGGCATCACCACGTAGGCGGCGGCGTGTTTCACGAACATCGTTTTGCGCGCGAAGAAATGCTGAAACATCATCGACACGTCCTGGTAGCCGTTGCCACCCTGCTCGAAGGGCAACAGGATATTCAGACCCACACTCGGGCTTTTGCCCGCCAGCGCGCCCTTGTTAGCCGCCTCCATGATGCCCGGGCCCCCTCCAGAGAGCACGCTGAATCCCGCGTCGGATAATTTACGTGCAATCGTTTCGGTGATGGCGTAATAACGATTACCCTCAGCCAGACGCGCGCTGCCAAAAATCGCCACCGCCGGTGATACGCCAGCCAAGCGCTCGGATGCGGTAACCAATTCGGCGATAATATTGAACATCCACCACGACTCACGCGCGGCGACCAGCGATTGGTGTTTCATGTCCGGATCGGCCGGCTTGGGGATTTTCCCCGCTTGTTTTTTCGCGTCTTGAGATTGTTTCAACTTCGCAGCTCCATTCCATCCACTCCAATTACGTCCATGAGCGCCATAGAAAAATCACGCCCACGCTTGTTGCTCGTCGATATTTCGAGCTTTTTTTATCGCGCTTTTCACGCCATGCCGGATTTTCGTTCGCCTGCAGGTGAACCCACCGGTGCGATCTTCGGTGTAGCCAATATGCTCAACAAACTTCGCATTGACTACCCGGCAGATTATAGCGCCTGCGTGTTTGACCCCAGAGGCAAAACCTTTCGCGACGACATCTATAGCGAGTACAAAGCCAATCGCGCATCGATGCCCGAAGATCTTGCGCACCAGATCGGCCACATCCGCGAGGTCGCCGAAGCGCTGGGCTGGCCGTGTGTCGTGGTCGACGGCATGGAAGCCGACGACATCATTGGCACACTTTCCAAACATGCAACAGCGCGCGGTGTTGAAACGGTGATTGGTACTGGTGACAAGGATTTGGCGCAACTGGTGGATGAGAGCGTGGTGCTGGTGAACACGATGTCGAACGAAACGCTGGATGTTGAAGGTGTCAAAACGAAATTCGGCGTGCCGCCAGACAGAATTATCGATTACCTGACGCTGATGGGTGACACCGTCGATAACGTGCCCGGTGTCGAGAAAGTCGGCCCCAAGACTGCAGCGAAATGGATTGCCGAATACGGTTCGCTCGATGGCGTCATCGCGAATGCGGCCAACATCAAAGGTGTGGTCGGCGAAAACTTGCGCAAGGCACTTGACTGGCTACCGACAGGCCGCGTGCTGGTGACGGTGAAATGTGATGTGCCG
>JANMPY010000181.1:0-3187 GCA_031370095.1 Betaproteobacteria bacterium | reverse complement strand
CAAGGGTCCCAGCGCGACGCTATAAAATTCGCCATACGGATCGGGCACATAGATGGAGCCGCGTCGGCGATCATTCTCCAGTCCGATACGCAGCGTGCCGTTTTCAAGGCCGCGATTGACGTAGCCTAACTTGATCCGATCCTCGTTTGTATCGGTGCGTTCACGATAGGCGCGTTGCATTTCCTCGCGCTCATAGGCGGCGCTGATGTTGCCCACCTTGCCGAGCCGGTAGTCGGCGCTCAAGGTGTAATTCAGTTGTTTGTGATCATAAGGAATGCTGCGGATATTCAAGTTGCCGCCACTGGGCACCACGCCGAGCGCTGCGGTCGCGGCGATGTTGCAGCGCACGCCCGGCACGAGATAAGCGGCAGTGTTGACAATCGCGCTGCCGGAGCCGTCGTTGAGCAAGCGACCCCATTGGCCGGTGAGCGGATTGCACGCGAGGTACTCAAGGCCGTTGCGCGTTTCGTAGTAGCGAACTTTTCCCTTAAGATCCAGGCCCGACGCGGGTTTCAGCGTGAGCGAGAAATCGGCAAGCGTGCTGTCGATTTTGGCACCCGCCGTTTGTTTGGAGAGCGATGAGGTCGTGTCCCAGGCACCGCCGGTGACGCCGTTTACGACTGCTCCCGCATAGGGTGTGGAGGGGATCAGGTTTTCGTTCTGGCGTGATCTGCTGGTGGACACCAACGCGGTAAAGTTGCCGCGATAAAAACTCGGCAAGGCGCGGGCGTATTCGCCCTTCACATTATAAAAATCATTGTTCGGATAAAGATCAAACACCGCGCGCGGAAAAAGCGCGATGCCATTGGTGGTGGTGGCACCGGCCGGTGGGGTGATGAACAGCGGATTTTCAATCGTCAGCGTATTGATGTTGTTGCGAAACATGGAGGACGACAAGGTGAGATTGACGCTGTTAAGGATGTCTGAGTACTGCAGCCCCGCGAGCAAATCGACGGTGCGGTAGTCGATGGACTCGGGCGTTTCGACGCCGCCCGTGCCGCCGCCAGCGCCGCTGACCAGACCGAACGGACGCGCGCCCTTTCGCTGCTCGCTGGTGAAGCTCGCGAACACGTTCCAGTTCTCCCAGATTTTCATGTCGGCACGTACACCACCTTTTTTGCGCGAAATACTCAAGGTCGAGTAAGGCGTTGCCAGCGCTGCATTGCCAATGTTGATGTCGGTGGTCGCAGCGTTGGTCGTGCCGCCCGGTCGCAAGCCATTGAGTGTCAGATTATCGGTGCCGACGCCATTCCACAGCGAGCGATAGTTGCTGGTGAAAACGTGGCCGATTTCTTTATAAAAAGACTTCACTTTCCAGTCGTTGTAGCGGCCAAAACTGAATCCGACGTATTGATCCTGCCGCCCCAAAGCGCCGCCCAAGGCTTCGACAAAATACGCGGTTTCAGGATTTTCCATTTGCGCGTTGAAATTATTGATGTAGAGGCCGTTGCGGAGATCCTTGTATTCGCGGAATTTCGCCTCGCGCACGTCGCCGCTGACGGTGAGGCCGCCGATTTCAATCGATCCACTGGTAAGCCAGCCGTAGTCGTTCTTGGTGAACTCGCTCGGCAGATTGGGTCGCGTCACCAAAAACCCGGTTGGGCTTCGGGTGAATTGCTGAATGCCCAAACCCGCCGGATCTTTTTCTTTCGTGCTGCTGGTGCCTGCGGGGTTTAGCGCGTTGCCGAGTGAGGTGTCGACGCCGTTGCCAGAATCAGCGCGCGCATTGCACGCGGCGAACGGTGCCACCGCCAGGCTCACAATCAACGCGAGTAATTTCACGCGCGGTGGCCTCGCGGCTTTGCCGATTTGCGTCGGGAGCGATGACAGATTTTTAACGCTTGCGATAGTCATGTCGGTCTCCTCGTTCGCTTAGCGCTGAAATCTGGCGCCAGCCGGATGATTGCTGCCGTGAATCTGCGTGTGGCAATTCTGGCAGGCGCGTCCCGGCACACGCTGGCTGGATGCGCCGCCGGGCAGTTGACCCGCCGCCGCCGTTTGATCGGCGCGGAAAAACGCCCCGGAATGACCGACCGACAAGTTGTGGCACTGCTGGCAAAGGTAGGGTCGTGCTGCGACCAGCAGCTTGTCGTGATTGGAGCCATGCACGGCGTGGCAGTTGGCGCAGTTCTCACGCACGGGGGCGTGCTCCCACAGGAACGGCCCGCGCTTTTCGGCGTGACAGGCGTAGCAAACGACGTTGGTGCTTTCGGCTTTCAACAAGGGCTTGGTGGCGCTGCCGTGTGGATTATGGCAATCCACGCAAGACATTTTTCCTTCTGGCAGCGGCATGTGCGAGCGCTTGTTGAATTCAGCGCGCTGTTGCTGGTGACAAGTTGCGCAGGTTTCATTCACGGTGCTCTTCGTGAGCAGGCCGCTGACAGAATTTTTTTCCATGGGATTGTGGCAATCCGCGCAGCCCAGTTTGTTGTCGGCGTGGATCGAGCCGGGCCAATGCAACTGGCTGCCGCCTTTGTGGCACGCCATGCATTGACCGTTTTGCGTCTCAATCGGTGTGCCCCAACCCTTGGTGAAGCCGATCAGGAGCGTCTTGTCTTTGGGATTTCGCGCGTGCAGCGAACCCGGGCCGTGACAGGCTTCACAGACCTTTTTTTCTTTTTCGTTTTTCGGATTCAGCCGAAATACTTTCGAGTGCAACGTCGTGCTGAAGTGGCGATTTTCCTGATTGTGGCAGGCGATGCAGGTAGGCTCACCGACATAGGTAGCCTCTTCTGCCGCCATTGCCTGACCAGCCCACAATAGTCCCAGGGCACACACAAAACTTGCGATAGCGGACGGTTTTAACGTTCTCATTCGTCACCCCTCTGTTTTGCAGCACTTCCCAAATTCGACGAAACGTGTGCAGCGTGACATGCAGTTTTGTTATTAATTCTCTATGCGATAGCTGGTGTGTTTTGTTTTGGGAAAATTATCCCAGCAATGAATTTATGCCCAATTTTCCGAATCGTCAATGCACTTTTTTATATCAGGAGAAATCTGTTTTGGTGATGCAACGCGCATTTTTTTATGCGTGCGGGTGAATCCTGCGGTCGCATCGCGCGTCGCGACCGCAGGGATCATATTGCCGATGCTAACGACTGCGCCCGCTGAGATCGAGCGTTACCGTCGCCACATCGCAGTTACTCGGGCTGGCGATTTCGCAGATTTGGTAGACAAGACTGTAGAG
>JANMPY010000162.1:0-5168 GCA_031370095.1 Betaproteobacteria bacterium | reverse complement strand
CGGCTGGATCACCGGCATCAGCAACTCCACGGCGCCTGCCGCGCTCATTTCTTGGCGAATGATATTTTCGATTTTTCGGATCGAGCGCAGGCCCATCGGCATGTAGGTATAAATGCCCGACGCCAATTTTTTGATCATGCCAGCGCGAAGCATGAGCTTTTGTGAGACCACGTCAGCGTCAGCGGGTGCCTCGCGCAGGGTGGACAGGAAGAAGTTGGATAAGCGCATGATTTTTTGGGATTTTTAGCGGATATTTTGAAATGTAGCAGCATATTTTACACGCGCAGGTATCCCTCAATCGAACTTTATGGCTAGTCACCTATCCCAATTTGTGAAAGAATTACCTCAACTTATGAATTGGAAGGGCTTGGGCCATGATTGACCGAGACGGTTATCGCCCAAACGTCGCTATCGTCCTTTGCAATGCGAAGAACGAGGTGTTTTGGGGCAAGCGCATCAAGGAACACGCGTGGCAGTTCCCGCAGGGGGGGATCAAGTTGAACGAAAGCCCTGAGGACGCGATGTTTCGCGAGTTGGAAGAAGAGACGGGCTTGTTGCGCGAACACGTGCGTATTTTGGGCCGCACCAAGGGCTGGCTGCATTACAACGTGCCGACCCATTGGGTGAAGCGCGAATGGCGCGGCACGTATAAAGGCCAAAAGCAGATCTGGTATTTGCTGCGATTGGTCGGGCGCGATAACGACATCCATTTGCGCGCGAGCACGCACCCCGAGTTTGATGCGTGGCGCTGGCATGACTACTGGGTGCCGCTTGATTCGGTCATCGAATTCAAACGCGATTCGTATCGTGAAGCGCTTAACCAGTTGGTGCGGTTTCTTGAGCCGGTGCCGCGGACGGGCAGCCGCCACACGCATTGGCAGTCCAACCACCGCACCCACCCGAGCGCGCCACCGCCTGGGCAGGAAGTGATCGTGCAGTCGGAATAGTCTGCTTACTGACAAAAAAAAGGGCGCATCTGCGCCCTTTTTTATTCGCAACGCCGCAGCGTCAAAAGCATGTACCACCAGTGACCACGGCTTGCACGCCGCACACTGCCAGCGAGATCGCGATCGCAACGATGACGATGATATTGGCGTACGGAATGGCTTCTGTTTTTGGCAATTTCATCGACACCGGCAAGCCGGCGTAGAGGGCGTAAATGCCGTACAAACCAATCAGCTCGATAAAACGCAGCCCCGACATCATCGAGATGACGTGCGCGAGCCAGAATGCGCTGGTTGAAATGATCGCCACGCGCAGCGCTTGATTCATATTTTTGGTGCCGCCGAATTTTGGTGCCAGCGCATCGATGATCCGAGCCAACAGGTACGCGCCGCCGAGGCTTAGCGTACAACCGACGATCATCCCTGTGATAACGCGCGCCGTTAAGGTACCGAGCGAAATATCAGCGAACCTGTGCCCGAAAATAAACGCGGAAACCGGCGGAAAAGTAGCCAGCAAGGCCACCAGCAGCATCGCGAGCAATGCGCCGAGGATCGTGGCGTTGGCAATGGCAGGCTTTGTGGAAACAGGCGCTTCGGTGGATGTCAACGGCTCCGTTTTCACCCCGGCCCATGGCGGCTGTTGGGGCTCAAACAGCGTGTATTTGATGCGATCAACAAGGTTCATGGCTGACTCTTAACAAGAACGAGGCGAGAAGATAGCTTGAGCGCCTCAAGGCGTCCATACCGCGTTCGAGGGATAGCTTAGCTAGAGCAATACCAGATTATCGCGGTGGATCAATTCCGGCTCGGCGATGTAGCCGAGCAGTTGCTCAATCGCGGTCGTTGGCTGGCGCATGATTTTCAGCGCTTCGCTGGATGGATAATTGACCAACCCACGGGCGATTTCAACGCCCACCGTATTCATGCAGCTCACCACCGCGCCGCGCTCGAAGTTGCCACTGACGGCGGTGACGCCGATGGGCAGCAGACTTTTGCCGCCTTCAAGCAGCGCGCGCGCGGCACCGGCGTCAAGCGTCAACGTGCCGCTGGTTTTGAGATGTCCGGCAAGCCAGGTTTTTTTTGCCTGCAAGCCCAGCGCATCCGGTGTGAGGCGCGTGCCGATGGATTCGCCTGCTTTCAGCCGCAACAGCACATCGACTTCGCGACCATGCGCAATAATGGTGGTGGCACCGGACAGCGCAGCTTTTTTTGCGGCCTGCACCTTGGTCAACATACCGCCGCGCCCCAGCGACGAGCCCGCGCCGCCAGCCATCGCGTCGAGCTGCGGATCACCCGCGCGCGCCTCTGTGATCAGTGTTGCCGAGGAGTCTTTGCGCGGATCGGCGTTAAATAATCCTTGCTGGTCGGTGAGGATAACGAGCGTATCGGCGTCAATCGCATTGCAGACGAGGGCGGCCAGCGTATCGTTATCGCCGAATTTGATTTCGTCGGTGACGACGGTATCGTTTTCATTAATCACCGGGATCACGTTAAGCGCCAGCAATGTCGTCAGCGTTGAACGCGCATTCAGATAGCGCGTGCGGTCGGCGAGATCGTCGTGGGTCAGCAGAATTTGCGCGGTCTCGAGGCCGTGTTCGCGAAACGAGGACTCATACACCTGCACCAAACCCATCTGGCCAACGGCGGCGGCGGCTTGTAATTGATTCACTTCGTGCGGGCGGTTTTTCCAGCCGAGACGTTTCATGCCTTCGGCGATCGCGCCACTGGAGACGAGCAGCACTTCAACGCCAAGTTTGCTGAGCGCAGCGATTTGCGTCACCCAAACTTTGATCAGTGCGTGGTCGACACCCGCACCGTGATTGGTGATGAGCGTGGAGCCGATTTTGACGACGATGCGTTTGGCGTGGCGCATGATCAGCCGCGTCCACATTTTTGAAGTTCGCCAAATTCACGGGACGACAAAGTCTCAGTAAGCCTGTTTCGAACACCAGCACCGGCGCGCCTCGCAGACACAAACTGCCTTAAGAGCCGCGCCAGTGCTGTTTTTTGCATATTCTTATCTAGGCTCCGTCGGTGGCGCTGTTTGCGGCCGCGCGCACCGTGTCGAGATGATCCATGATCGCAAAGGTCAATTCTTTGCAGCCATCCGACTTCATCGCTGAAATCGTGAAGTGCGGACCTTTCCATTTCATGCCCTTGATGATTGCCTTCACGCGTTTTTCGGCCTCAAGCGTCTCGACCAGATCGAGTTTGTTCAGCACCAACCAACGCGGTTTGTCGAACAGCGCCTGTTCATATTTTTTGAGCTCGTTAATGATCGCTTTCGCTTCTTTGACCGGATCTGTTTCGGGATCGAACGGTGCGATATCCACCAAGTGCAATAGCAAATGCGTGCGTTGCAAATGCTTTAAGAATTGGTGACCGAGCCCCGCACCTTCGGCAGCACCTTCGATCAGACCGGGCACGTCGGCGATCACGAAGCTGCGGTTGTCGCTCACGCGCACCACGCCGAGATTGGGATGCAGCGTGGTGAACGGATAGTCAGCGACTTTCGGGCGCGCCGCCGAGACCGCGCGGATGAAAGTTGATTTGCCGGCGTTAGGCATGCCGAGCAAGCCGACATCGGCCAGCACTTTCAATTCAAAATAAATCTCCTTGGCCTCGCCTTCACCGCCCGGCGTGAATTGGCGTGGCGCACGGTTGGTTGAAGATTTGAAATGCAAATTGCCGAGACCACCATGGCCACCTTTTGCGACCTGCACAACTTGGCCATCGTGGGTAAGATCGGCCATAAATTCATCGGTCGACAAATCCTTGATCACGGTGCCGACTGGCACGCGCAAAGTGACATCATCAGCACCACGCCCGGTGCAACCTGCGCCGCGACCCTGCCCGCCGTCCTTAGCGCGGAAGATGCGCGTGAACCGATAATCGACCAGCGTGTTGATGTCCTTATCGGCCACAACATAAATGCTGCCGCCGCTGCCACCGTCACCGCCGTCGGGGCCGCCCTTGGCAATATATTTTTCGCGACGCATCGAAGCTGAGCCGCGACCGCCATCACCGGCGTGGATTTCGATACGTGCTTCGTCGATAAATTTCATTTGAGCAGTTTAACTTGTTGGCAGTGTAGTGTTGCCTGTGCAATGACACAAATAAAGCCGATGGATTTTTGTTCATGGCTAGGCGCAAACCAAAGCCATAGCAACGCTATGGCGCGGATTTGCAACAACGCCATGGACAAAAAGGCGCGGTTTTATGTGTCATTGCACAGGCAACACTACGCTTGAGCTACGCGGATGCCGAGTGCCACGAAGATGACACCGGCAAAAATATTCAGCCGATCCGCGATCACAGTATTTGATCGCAGCTTATCGCCGACGGCACCTGAAAAAAGTGCAATTGCACCAAAGATAACAACAGTTTGCAGCATGAATATCGCGCCGAGCAACACCATTTGCAGTTCGACATGTCCGGCACTCAGGTTGATAAATTGCGGCAAAAACGAGAGAAAAAATAGCGTCACTTTAGGGTTCAGGACATTGCCGATGACGCTTTGTTTGTACACCGTCCAGAGTGCCAAGGAGGAATGGTCGCTCGACAACTGAAACGCGCTGCGGCTCATGAGCGTACGGATGCCGAGATAAACGAGGTATGCAGCACCAGCGTATCGAACAAGTGAAAACGCAAATTCGGAAGACTTGATCACTGCCGCAATGCCCAGCGCGGCGAGTGCGGTATGAAAAATAACACCCGTTGCAAACCCAAGGGCTGCGGCAAATCCCGCGCGCCTGCCTTGCGTGATGCCGCGAGTGAGCACATAGATGATGTCCGGCCCAGGTGCTATCGTCAGCAGAGCAGAAGCAATCATAAACAGGCCGATATCAGGCATCGCGGAAAAATAATTGAAGGATGGAGTGAGAAATAAAAAAGCCCCGGAGAAACTCTCCGGGGCTTTTTTTGGAACCCGCGCCCTGAAACCTTATACAGCCAGGACACTGATCGTGCGGACTTTGCGAGCGCCCTTGACCGCAAACTTGACGTGACCGTCTTTGAGTGCGAACAGGGTGTGATCTTTGCCCATGCCGACGTTGTCACCGGCGTGGAACTGGGTGCCACGCTGGCGAACGATGATCGAACCTGCCGGGATCAACTCGCCGCCGAACGTTTTGACGCCCAGGCGCTTTGATTCTGAATCGCGACCGTTACGTGAACTGCCGCCTGCTTTCTTGTGTGCCATTGTCTATCTCCTTATGCCGTAAT
>JANMPY010000111.1:0-3647 GCA_031370095.1 Betaproteobacteria bacterium | reverse complement strand
CGACGCGACGCACTCGGTGCAGTTGCCTGGCTGGCAGGGCACCACGTCAGGTGGTCAGCGCGAATTCGTGCCGGTGCTGGCACGCGCGGCAATGGCGACGGGCATCTCCGGCATCTTCATGGAGACGCATCCGGATCCGGCCAAAGCACTTTCAGACGGCCCGAATGCCTGGCCCTTGGCGCTGATGAAAGATTTATTGGTGACGTTAAAAGCCATCGATGATTTGGTAAAGCAAAACGCATTCGCCGAGACCGCACTCATGACCAACACCACAAAAGGATAATTTTTAATGACCGCCATTGTTGACATCGTCGCCCGCGAAATTCTCGATTCGCGCGGCAACCCCACCGTTGAAGCCGATGTGTTGCTGGAGTCCGGCGTGATCGGGCGCGCAGCGGTGCCTTCGGGTGCATCCACGGGCTCGCGCGAAGCGATCGAGCTGCGCGACAAAGATGCGCATCGCTACATGGGCCGTGGCGTGATGAAAGCGTGTGAGCACATCAACACCGAGATTTGCGAAGCGGTGATTGGCCTCGACGCAAGCGAGCAGGCGTTCATCGATAAAACCATGATCGAGCTCGATGGCACGGAAAGCAAATCGCGCCTGGGGGCCAATTCAATTCTCGCCGTGTCGATGGCTTGTGCCAAGGCCGCCGCTGATGAATCAGGTCTGTCGCTATACCGCTATCTCGGTGGAGCCGCACCGATGCAAATGCCGGTACCGATGATGAACATCATCAACGGCGGTGCGCATGCTGACAACGTCCTCGATATGCAGGAATTCATGATCGTTCCGGCGGGACTGCCAACGTTTCGCGAAGCGCTGCGCGCAGGCGTGGAAATTTTTCATACGCTTAAAAAAATCCTGCATGCCGAAAAACACAACACCAACGTCGGCGACGAAGGCGGCTTCGCACCAAAACTGGCGAATAACGAAGCAGCACTTCAATACATCATGAAAGCGATTGCCGAGGCCGGTTACACGGCGGGCGAGGAGGTCATGATCGGTATCGATTGTGCGGCGAGTGAATTCAAAAAAGATGGCAAGTACCGCTTTGAAGCTGAAAAACTTTCCTTCAACTCGGCGCAATTCACCGATCTGCTTAGCGGCTGGTGCGATAAATATCCGATCATCTCCATCGAAGATGGCATGGCCGAAGACGACTGGGAGGGCTGGGCCACGCTCACCGAAAAGCTCGGCAAAAAAATTCAACTCGTCGGTGATGATCTGTTTGTCACCAACACCAAAATACTCCGTGAAGGCATCAATAAAGGCGTCGCCAATTCGATCCTCATCAAGGTCAATTAAATCGGCACGCTCTCGGAAACATTTGCCGCCATCGAAATGGCCAAGCGTGCCAACTACACGGCCGTGATTTCACATCGCTCCGGTGAAACCGAAGACACGACGATTGCCGATATTGCGGTCGGCATGAACGCGCTGCAGATCAAAACCGGCTCGGCATCGCGTTCGGATCGCATGGCGAAATACAACCAGTTGCTGCGCATCGAAGAGGAGCTCGGTGATGCGGCAAGTTACGCGGGCAAGTCGGCGTTTTATAACCTGCGCAATTTGCGCTAAGACCATAAACTCTTCAACCCGCGACGTGAAATATCTCACCTACGCACTTATCGGTCTCATCGTCGCCATCCAGTATCCATTGTGGATGGGCAAGGGCAGTTGGCTTCGTGTGTGGGAATTTTCCACCAGGGTGGAAAAACAAAAAGAAAAAAATGTGCAGCTTGGTTTGCGCAATGCAGGCCTAGACGCCGAAGTGCGTGACCTGAAACAGGGAATCGATGCCGTGGAGGAACGTGCGCGCGTCGAGCTTGGGATGATCAAGCCGGATGAAGTTTTTTATCAGGTGATTGATAAATCGAAAACCAAACCATAGTACTGGCACGCTCGGCGGCGCAAAGTTGAATTGGTAAAAATGCCCTGAGAGCCGCGCCAGTGCTGGTGTCTTCCGACTGGAATTCAAACCAATGAATATAGCCGCGATCAACAAATTCTGCGCCGCACTACCGTATGCGATTGGCGAAATAAAATGGCAAGTCGATATGGTTTATATGATCGGCAGCAAAATGTTTTGCGTGACCGGCAACGGTCATGCGTCGTTCAAGGTCGACGACGATTTATTTTTATCCATGTCTGACCGCGCAGGCTTCATTCCCGCGCCGTACATGGCGCGTGCGAAGTGGGTGCAGGTGACGGATTTAAAAAAAGTATCCGACGCGGAATTAAAAGCGTTGATCACGCGGTCGTACGAGCTCGTCGCGCAGAAGCTCACAAAGAAATTGCGCAACGAGTTGGGCATCACCTAACTCGAAATGCCATTTCGATTCACATCGTCCGCGCGCGATGTCGCCTGCAAGAAACAGCTCAGCGCGCTAGCCGCAGCGCAGATCGTCCACAGAATGAAAAAGCCCAGCGTGTACACTGCCGTGCGGCTTGCTTCCAGCGGCTCACCCAGGATCACCAGCCCGGTGGGATCGACCAGCGTGAAGATGATGCCAACGCCCGTGCCTGCAGCGATGAATGACGGCCACAGCACCCACATCAGATATTTAGCCATGCGTTATCCTCGTATCCTCAATGCATTGCGTCCCTCAAATCCTGCCGCCGAGTTCGATGGTATTTTCGCCCGAGCGCCAGTCGCCGGTAAGCCGCCAGGCGCGGCTTTCGTCTTCCAGTGTCATGCTCCAGCGTGAGGCGTCGACAGGTGGCATGGCTGCCATGTAGCAGCCGTCGGCATCACGCGCGAGCAGGACTTCGCGATCAAACCCGGCGCGGGTCGGGTGATGCAGGATGAGCAGCAATTTTTTTACCGCTGGTGCGGCCGCGATAAAGTTGAGCACCACGCGGCCTTCCGCTGTCATCGTGACGCGGGCCCGATAGCCCAACTCCTGCGCGCGCGCATCGCGTGTGAGCGTCATGTTGATCGCTTTGCCCTGCTTGTAATAATCGTCAGCGACCAAGCCGTCGGCACTCTGGATGGCCAGGCCCAACGTGAGAAATCCGGCCACCACGACGATGGCGGGGCCGGCCATCAACAGCCATGGCCACGGTTCGCGGTACCACGGATTCGGTGTTGCGTGATCGTCAGCGTTCATGATGGCTCCTCAGGATTTGAAAAAAATGGACTTCTCGTGCAGTGAAAATTCGTCCGGGTTACTGTTGCCGTCCGCGTCTATCGGTACGATGTGAAACTGGATGCGGTTGGAACCTTGTTGTGCTTTCCCGGCGGGTGCGCGCAAATTGAGCGTGAACATCTGCGTCGTTGCCGAGCCGATCTCGAGTGGCAGCGTAATGCCACCCACGTTGAGTCCGTCGATACCGGTGGCGGTGATGGTGAGGCGGCGCGGCAATTCCTGCGTGTTCATGATCTGCAGCCGATAGACGTTTTCGATCAGCCCGTCGGCCACTTCGCGCGACAGCGCCGCGCGATCACGAATCACATCCACCTTCACCGGCACCCGGTAATACAGGCTGATGGCGGTGGCAATGATGATGGCCCAAAGCACTGCCGTGTAGATCAGCACCCGCGGGCGGAACACGCGGCGGATCATTTCCTTCCAACCCAAATGCTGGCTCACGCCATTAAGCGAGGCATAGCGGATCAGACCTCGCGGGTAGCCCATCTTGT
>JANMPY010000085.1:0-3573 GCA_031370095.1 Betaproteobacteria bacterium | reverse complement strand
CGGTATTTTTTTGCTGCGCGTGAAAGGCTACGATCCGCGCAAGGACAAAAAAGCCGGGACTAAAGTCGAGGCTGCCAATCCGGATCCGGATGAGGAGTCCGAGGGCGACGGGGGGCGTGCGGCGCAAGGTGACAGCGAGGGCGAGGTCAACGTGGCAGATCGCGAAGATTTCCGCATGGTGCTGATTACCGATCTCGGCATCCTCGTGAAGCGCTCACTCGACGGCAGTCAGGATGTGTTCGTGCAATCCATCGCGACCGGTTTGCCGATTGCCGGTGCTGAAGTTGAAGTGATCGGCAAGAACGGCTTGACGTTATTTACGCAAACCACAGACGCCACCGGCCGCGTGCAATTCGCAAAGCTCGACAGCCTCGCGCGCGAGCGTGCGGCGCTGATGTATCTGGTCAAAAAATCGGGCGACATGAGTTTCCTGCCGCTGAACCGCCGTGATCGCGGGCTGGATTTTTCGCGTTTCGATGTTGGCGGCATTCGCAATACTGTGCAGCCGGGACAGTTGTCGGCGTATCTTTTTTCTGATCGCGGCATCTATCGGCCGGGCGACAACATCAATGTCGGCATGATCGTAAAAACGGCTGCGTGGACAAAATCGGTCACCGGTTTGCCGCTTGAAGTTGAAGTGATTGATCCGCGCGGCCTCACCATCAAGCGCGAGAAAATCCGTCTTGGCGCGGGCGGATTTAACGAGCTCAATTTCGCCACGCAAGATACATCGCCGACCGGCAACTACACCGCCAATCTCTACACCGTGAAAGACGGGCTCGCCAACACTTTGCTGGGCTCGGTCAGCGTGCGCGTGCAGGAATTTTTGCCGGATCGCACCAAGGTGGTCGCAAAACTTTCCACGGAAAACGCCGAAGGCTGGGTTTCCCCACAAGAGCTCACCGGCAAGGTCAACGTGCAAAATCTATTCGGCACGCCCGCGACCAATCGGCGCATTGAGGCCACGCTCACATTGCAGCCCGCCTTTCCAGCTTTCCGCAGCTACCCTGATTTTCGTTTCTACGATCCGATGCGCGCCAAGGAAGGTTATTCCGACAAGCTTGCCGAGGGCATCACCGACGACGAGGGCAACGCCACCTTTCAATTGGGTCTTGACCGCTACGCGAAGGCCACCTATCGACTGCATTTCCTCGCGCGTGCGTTCGAGCCTGAGGGCGGGCGTAGCGTTGCCGCCGACACCGCGACGCTGGTCTCGGAATTGCCGTATCTGGTTGGCTTCAAAGCCGATGGCGATCTCGCCTATGTGGCGCGCGGCGCGAAACGTCTCGTCAACATTATCGCGATCGACCCGAAAGCCAAGCCGACAACGGTGAAAGACATGAAGCTCGAGCTCGTCGAGCGGCGTTTTGTATCGGTGCTGGTGAAGCAAGGAAATGGTACTTACAAATACGAATCACGTCCTAAAGAAATCGCGGTGAAGGACGTCACCTTCACCACCACGGCTGCTGGCTTTAGTTTGCCGCTGGCAACCGATGCACCCGGTACTTATTTTTATCGCATTCGCAACGCCGATGGTGTTGAACAAAACCGCATCGAGTATTCGGTTGCCGGTGCCGGAAATGTCACGCGCACGCTGGATCGCAATGCTGAATTGCAACTGGCGCTGAAAAGCAAAGATGTGAGCGCTGGCGAGGAAATCGAAGTCAGCATTCGCGCGCCGTATGCCGGTGCGGGTCTCATCACCATTGAACGCGATAAAGTCTATGCGCACCAATGGTTCAAAAGCAGCACGCAGGCATCGGTGCAAAAAATCCGTCTGCCGCAGGGCTTCGAGGGCAATGGTTACCTGACGGTGCAGTACATTCGTGATCCGGGTTCGAACGAAATATTCATGAGCCCGCTGTCGTACGGCACCGTGCCGTTCTCGGTGAATATGGACAAGCGCATCAACAAATTGGCGTTTAACGCGCCAGCAAAAGTAAAACCGGGTGAGGTGTTGAAAATTAAACTTACCGCCGCGCAACCGACGCGTGCCGTGGTGTTCGCGGTCGATGAGGGAATATTGCAAGTGGCCCGTTATCAAGAGGCAAATCCACTCGCGTTCTTTTTCCAGAAACGCTCACTCGATGTGCGCACCTCGCAAATTCTGGATTTGATCCTGCCCGAATTCAGGAAGCTCATGCAGGCAGCAGCGCCTGGCGGCGATGCCGAGGGTGCGCTCGGTAAAAATCTGAATCCGTTCAAACGTAAACGCGACAAGCCCGCCGTGTTCTGGTCGGGCATCGTCGAGGTGAATGGTGAAAAGGAATTCAGCTACACCGTGCCCGATACCTTCAATGGCACGCTGCGCTTGATGGCAGTCGCGGTGGGTGACGATACGATAGGCACGTTGTCAGCCAAGACAATTGTGCAAGGCGATTTTGTGCTGTCGCCAAACGCGCCGCTGGCTGTTGCGCCGGGCGATGAATTCGAAGTTTCGGTTGGTGTGGCGAACAACGTCGCAGGCTCGGGCAAGGACGCGCAAGTGGCGGTCACGTTGAAAACTTCGCCGCACCTTGAAGTCATCGGTGGTGAAACACAAACGCTCAAAATCGGCGAGCGAAAAGAAAGCGTTGCGATTTATAAACTGAAAGCGAAGTCGGGTGCCAATGTGAAACTCGGTTCCGCGACCATGGCATTCACGTCGACCCTGAATGGTCAGGCCGACAAGCTTGCAAAGCTCTCTACCGATGTCAGCGTGCGCCCCGCAGGTCCTTATTACACGCAGGTCTCCGTCGGCACATTCACGGGCGCGCAAGAGGTGAGTGTGAAGCGCGATGTGTTCAGCGAATACCGCAAGGCCGAGGCGGCGGTGAGCCCGATTCCGCTGGTGATTGCCAATGGCTTGATGGCGTATCTGGATAGCTTCCCGCATCTGTGTACCGAGCAGATCACCAGTCGCGCAATGCCTGCTGTGGTGCTCGGCGCACGACCAGAGTTCGGCCAAAAAGATGGCGCGCCGAAAGCTGCGAAATCGCTGGCCGATGCGGTGCAGGTATTGCGCGCGCGACAAAATGCCGAAGGTGGATTTGGCTTGTGGACTGCGTCAGTCGACGCCGATGAATACGCGTCGGTCTACGCAATGCACATGCTGATCGAGGCGCGTGAGCGAGGCTTCACGGTGCCGCCGGATTTATTGGCCAAAGGAAACACTTTCCTGCAGCAACTCTCATCAAGCCCCGCGAAAGAGCTGCACGAGGTGCGCACCCGCGCGTACGCCGCATACCTGCTCACGCGCCAGGGCACGATCACCTCAACTTATTTGGCCGCGTTGCGTGAAACGCTGGATAAAAAATATCCAAGTGCGTGGCAAAAAGACTCCATCGCCGTATTTCTCGCGGCGAGCTACAAGCTCATGAAGGATGAGAAGCAGGCCGCGAAACTGATGGATGAGCCATTGGCGCAACTGGAAAAGCGCGGTGAGCCATATCGCTACGAGCATTACTACGATCCGACCATTCGCGATGCGCAAACGCTTTATATCGCGTCGAAGCATTTCCCGGATCGCGCGAAAAAACTCGATGTCGCCACGCTGGGCGCAATGGTAAAAACCATTCAGGATGGTCGCTTCAA
>JANMPY010000084.1:0-3764 GCA_031370095.1 Betaproteobacteria bacterium | reverse complement strand
AAACTGCGCGTGGCGACAGCGCGCGAAGTGGCGTCAGGATTTTTGGATACGCTCACCAGTTGGCTGAATCAGGATCGCATGCCGGACGATTCGGAAGTCCGTCGTGATCTCAAGCGCTGGGTGCCGGAATATGTGGCGCAGGTGCGGCCGAAACTGAAATCCATTACCGGCGGCGCGGAAAAGAAGTCGGCGTAGCTTTCATGCGTGGCGGCTGTCACGCTAGCCGTCCATGGCCAATTTAGTGGTGCGCCCGACACGATTCGAACGTGCGACTTCTACCTTCGGAGGGTAGCACTCTATCCATCTGAGCTACGGGCGCACAGTGAGTGATGGAAGGAGTTTACCATCCTGCCCGCAGTCTGGGGGTCACCAGCGTCGAGATTCACACAGGGTTTGAGTCAAAAAGCGCTTCGCAAGTATAATTAACCAATTGAAATTCACGCCCCAGGAAGTTGCCATGTCACAAACGCATCACGACCCCATCGAAGAAAACATCGAGACCCACCCTCTGAAGCTGGCGATTGCTGTCACGACCGGTGCGGTAGCACTCATCATCGGCGTCCTCATGCTGGCGTACTTCGCCGTGGGTACCCATTCAGTTGGCAATTACGCGGATAACGCCAACACGCCAGAGGCAATCGCCAAACGCATTGCCCCGGTGACGACGTTGGCCGTCGACGCATCAAAAGGCTCGGCACCGGTGCTGACGACGGTAGCAGCGGTGGCAACTGCGGCGGCACCGATTGTGGCGATGGCGATACCGGCTGCGGCCGTGGCGGGTGCCACTAAGGTTGCCGGTGGCGAAGGTGTCTACAACGGTGCTTGTGTGGCTTGCCACGGCGCAGGTATTGCCGGCGCGCCAAAGGCTGGCGATAAAGCGGCGTGGTCGGCACGAATCGCGCAGGGCAAGCCGACACTTTATGAGCACGCGATCCTTGGCTATCAGGGTAAAGCGGGCGTGATGCCGGCCAAAGGCGGCAATACCGCGCTAGCCGATGCCGATGTGAAATCGGCGGTAGATTATATGGTTGCGTTGGCCAAGTAGTTCGAAAGCGCGCCTTGCCAAGTTCACAAAAAAGGGCGGATCATCCGCCCTTTTTTATTTGCGGAAAACATTGATGAGCACGTACGCAATTGGCGATTTGCAGGGATGCTTTGATTCGCTGCAAGCGCTGTTGACCAAAATCGATTTCAACCGGGCGCGTGACCAGTTGTGGCTCGTTGGTGATCTCGTCAATCGCGGCCCGGCGTCGTTGGAGTGTCTGCGTTTTATCAAGAACCTCGACGCGCGCGCGACGGTCGTGCTGGGCAATCACGACCTGCACTTGCTCGCCGTGGCCGATGGCGTGAGCAAGATCGGCAAGCGCGACACGATCCAGGAAATTCTCGATGCACCGGATCGCGATGATTTGCTGGCATGGTTACGCCGCCAAAAATTGCTGCACGTCGATGGCGATTACGTGTTGGTACACGCGGGACTTTTGCCGCAATGGAGCCTCACACAGGCGCTGGCAATTGCGGGTGAAATCGAGACGCAAATACGCGGCCCTAATCGACGCGCATTTCTCCAATATATGTATGGCAATGAGCCCAATCGCTGGGACGATTCGTTGCCCAATATTGAGCGTCGGCGCTTAGCCACCAACGCGATGACCCGCATGCGCGCGCTCGGCGAAAACAACGAGATCAATCTTGAATTCAAGGGCGAACTGGCGGCATTACCATCTGGACTAGTGCCTTGGTTCACCAAACGGCATTCTTCGTTCGCGGACAAGACCATCCTTACCGGTCACTGGTCTGCGCTGGGGTTGTACGTGACAGCGAATTTCATAGGACTCGATAGCGGTTGTGTGTGGGGGCAGCAACTTACCGCGTGCCGATTGGAGGATCGCGCGATCTTTCAGGTGGAATGCGCCGAGATAAAAATCCCGTACGGTTTACAGTAGCAACGCAAATTACGAACACTAGCACTGGCGAGGGTTACAGGCCATAACTGCGCCAAACGCCGCACCATTGCTGGTTTTATACTATTTTATTGTTCGAAAAATATTGTGCGTGCGCCATGGATCGATATCGGAAAGCATGCGACGATTGATAAATAAAAAAGCCCGCATCTCTCAACGCGGGCTTTTTCTTTATCTGCTGCGATTCGAGATTTACTCGACGCGCGCTTTTTCCAGCAGCTTGGTCACTTGCCATGCTTTGGTCTTGGACAGCGGACGGGTCTCTTCGATCATCACGGTGTCGCCATGCTTAAACTCGTTGTTCGGCGAATGCGCGTGATATTTTTTGGAGCGACGAACCACTTTGCCGAGCACCGGATGCTTCACGGCGCGCTCAACGAGGACGGTAACTGTTTTGTCCATTTTGTCGCTGACGATGCGGCCAGTCAGTGTGCGTTTGTTTTTTGCTTCGGTCGCAGCCACTTGAGTTGCTTGATTCATTACGCGGCTCTCGCTTTCTCAGTCAGAATGGTTTTGAGTTGGGCGATTTCGCGCTTCACTCGTGCCACTTCGCTGGTTTTGGTCAATTGTTGCGTCGCGATCTGCATGCGCAGCGAGAATTGCGATTTGCGCAACTCAAGCAATTCTTTGTTCAGATCGTCCGGGGATTTTGCCCGCATTTCTTTTGTGTTCATCTGGGTTCTCCCGTTTAACCAATCATGCGTTGAACGAAGGTGGTCTTGATCGGCAGCTTGGCTGCAGCAAGCGTAAACGCTTCGCGTGCCAATGCTTCGTCCACACCATCCATCTCGTAAAGTACTTTGCCCGGCTGAATTTCTGCCACGTAGTATTCAGGCGAACCTTTACCGTTACCCATGCGGACTTCGGCAGGTTTTTTGGAAATCGGCTTGTCCGGGAAAATACGGATCCAGACACGGCCACCGCGCTTGATGTGGCGCGTCATGGCGCGACGTGCGGCTTCGATCTGGCGCGCGGTCAGGCGACCACGGCCAACGGCCTTCAATCCATATTCGCCGAAAGAAACTTTGGCGCCGGCGGTAGCGATACCTTTATTCCGGCCTTTTTGTTCTTTGCGGTATTTGCGTCTAGCTGGCTGCAGCATTTTTCACTCCTGCTCTGCGGGGTTTCCGCGCTTCTGCTTGTGGCTCTGGTGCGGCGACGGGCTCTTGCCCCTTGGCCAGCATTTCGCCTTTGTAGACGAGAACTTGCACGCCGATCACACCATACGTGGTGCGGGCTTCAGAAAAGCCGCAGTCGATGTCTGCACGCAGCGTATGCAATGGCACACGGCCTTCGCGATACCACTCGGTACGGGCAATTTCTGCACCGTTCAAACGACCCGACGACGTAATCTTGATACCTTGTGCACCGAGGCGCATCGCGTTTTGCATGGCGCGCTTCATGGCGCGACGGAACATCACACGCTTTTCCAACTGGCTGGAAATATTGTCAGCGATGAGTTGCGCATCTGTTTCGGGTTTGCGAATTTCTTCGATGTTGACATGTACCGGCACGCCCATCAGCTTGGTCAACTGAACGCGCAGGTTTTCGATGTCCTCACCTTTCTTGCCGATCACCACGCCGGGACGCGATGAGTAGATGGTGATCTTCGCATTCTTGGCTGGACGCTCGATGATGATCTTGCCGACAGAGGCGCTAGCAAGTTTTTTCTTGAGGTAGGTGCGAACCTTGATGTCCTCAAGCAACATGATCGGGAAATTTTTGCTGTTGGCGAACCACTTGGATGCGAAATTCTTGTGGACGGCCAGGCGAAAACCAATCGGTGATATTTTTTGACCC
>JANMPY010000069.1:0-2061 GCA_031370095.1 Betaproteobacteria bacterium | reverse complement strand
CTTTCGAAAAGGTTGTGTTGAGATTGGGGCATATGCAAGGCGCGCGACGAAGGTGCGTTGCCCGGGCTACCGCACGAGGAGCGCAACGCCGCAGATGCCCCAAGATCGACGCAAGATTTTCGGAATGGACTTGATCAGAGGTTCCCTAGCATTGGTGCGGTTCTCCGGGAATTTTCGGCCTGTGCGGCGCATCGAATGGCGTTCTGCGCCAAATAGTCTGAATCTAAAACGTGGGCATGGAAGTATTTTCAAAACCGATCACGCTATTGCCCTTAATCCAAAAAAAACGCTGCGACATGCGCAGCGTTTATTCGGCAGGCGAATGGGACTAAACGCCCAGAATCTTCATCGCTTTCGCCAGGGTATCCACCGCATCCTGGTGTTTCCCGGCCTTGTGAAACGTCTCGCCGTCGGCGCGCAGCTTTTTCACCTCGACCATCTGTGCGTCGGTGAGCTTCGGGTTCTTGGCTAGGGCTTCGTCAATTTTTTTCATGTCCACCGGGCAGTGGAAAGCGAGTGCCGTGGTTGCGGCGAGCATCAGTGTTGCGAACATCGTGGCGCGTAACTTCATGGGATCTCCTGTCAGGGTTTTCGGGCGAACTGCCGGGCCAGCGACCCGGTCAAGGATGACTAGCGGAAATATGATAATGGATTCGGAGAATTTGCGCGCATCGCGATGACGGCAGTTTCGTCAGGATTTGCTGGGCGATACTCAAGTCAAGCGCTCGCGTGTCGCTTTCCCGGTATTGACATTTGCGCGGGATGAAACGATTCTGTGCGAGAGTTGATGCAGTAGTTTGGACAATCGCGATGCTGCATGGTCATTCGCTGCCGAGCTGCAAATTGCAAATTGCAAATTGCGGCAGACTTGTTGCGGATGAATCCGGTTTCATTTCCATTTCAAAAAAATATATTTCAATCGTCAGAGGAGCTTTTCATGGCTAACACGCGTTCACTGGAACTCAAACCAATTCCCGGAATCACTCTCGCAGCACCCGGCGGTGATCCCTGGCTGGTCAGCCGGAATGACCCGGCGCATTCGGTCATGACTGATTTCCATGAGCGCTCCGCTGTCGTTGTCCCCGGCGACGCCCCGATCGATGCGGCACTCGAACATTTGAAACACACCGGGACGAGATCCGCTTTTGTGGTGAACAAGGATGGCCGACACGTACTCGGCATGATCACCGCCTACGACATTCAGGGCGAGAAACCGATCCGCCATTTGCAATCGGTGGGTTGCAACCACAATACGTGTTCCCGTGACGACGTACTCGTACAGGACATCATGGAAAAGGCGGACGAATGGCAGGTTGCAGACATCAAGGATATTGAAAACAGCACAATCAACATGCTCCTCATGTTGTTCAAAGCCACCGGTCGTACACATATCGCCGTGATCGAGAATTCGGCCGAACATGGGGCGCGTCTGCGCGGGATGTTTTCAGCCGCGAAGATCATGCGTCTGCTTAAAGACTAAGCAAGGCGTGTGGTGGTTTGCAGCTTCGTTTCTGCTGCGGCTAATTTGTTATTGCCTCAGCGCAACATCTGAATCGATGTCCACACCGACAAAATCTTCACCGCGCCGTCATTCCCGCGCAGGCGGAATGACGGTAAATTATTGGTTTGATGCGTTGGAAATGGTACCAGTGTCCCGACACAGAAATATCGGTACATAAAACCGCGTCTTTTTCCGCATGGCGGCGTTGCTCGTCGTTGGCATAGGCCGTGCTATGTCGCCTCCTCGCGCCTTGCCATGCGAAAAAATCCATCCGTTTTATTTGTATCGCTATTTCTGTGTCGAGACACTAGCGGCTCATCCGACCCAAGCTGCCATTTTGCGACGCGCTGGCGACGAGTATCGCTGGGCGCTGGAATTCGGCTGCCGTATAGTTTGCGGCCAGATCGCCCAAGCCGCTATCGAGCGATTCGCCAACGACGACGATCTTGGCGCGCTGGAATTCCGCTGCGGTGTAGGAGGAAGGCAGATCACCGAGACCGCTATCCAGTGATTCGCCGGCAACGACGATCTTGGCGCGCTGGTATTCGACCGCCGTGTAG
>JANMPY010000068.1:0-3740 GCA_031370095.1 Betaproteobacteria bacterium | reverse complement strand
GCGCAGCAGTTTCAAGCATCGCTCGTAGTACGCGTCATAGCTCGTTTTGTCGGCATCGATAAACGCGAAATCATATTGCCCGTGCTCACCCGCTCCAAGGCGTGCGTCGAGGGTTGAGAGTGCGGGTGCGAGTTGCAAATCAATTTTGTGCGCAACACCAGCCGCTTGCCAATGTGGCACGCCGACACGGGTGAATTCATCGCTGATGTCGCAAGCCAATATTTTGCCGTCCTCGGGCAAGGCGAGCGCAACCGAAAGCGCGCTGTAGCCGGTGAAGACGCCGACCTCGATGGTGCGGCGCGCACTGATCAGTCGAATCAGCAGCGCCATGAATTGCCCCTGCTCGGGCGAAATTTGCATCGCTGCGTGCAGGTGCGTGCGGGTGGCGGCGCGCAACGCGATCTGCGCGGGGTGTTCGCGCAGCGAATGGCTTTGCAGATATTCGTAGACCGTGTCGTCGAGATTCAAGGTGTGACTGGACATGGATACTGCTCCGTAACTTTTAGTTAACCGCCTTCATCCGATCCAGCTTCGCCGCATACAGATCGTGTTCCCTGCGGGTGGTGCTGAAATTCATTGCAACGGTGAGATGTCGTCTTGACTGGGCCACGTCTCCCAGGCGCGCAAACGCACTGGCCGCCCAGAAATGAAACTCATGATTGTATGGGTCGCGCAGCAACTCGCGCTTGAACATGTCCCGCGCGGTCTTGTAGTCTCCGGCCTGCATCGCTTCAGTACCCAGATTGAAAAAATGGAAAGGCGGAAAGGGCTGCCGACGTTCAACTTTGGTGGTGAGAAATTTGGCGTCCACCGCACGACCTTCGTCGTCGAGCACCAGCGCGAGATTGGACATGAACAGGATGCTCTCAGGGTCGCGCGCCAGCGCGTGCATAAAAACTTGCTCAGCCGCGAGCGGATTGCCGCTGCGACGGTAGACGACGCCAAGCGTGTTGTACGCGCTCAGGAAATTCGGATCCTGCCTGATCGCCTCACGCGCCCACCAATACGCATCGCTGACTTGCCCGCGCGCGAGCGCCTCGGCACCACGATTGTTCATGTACATCGCCATTACGGTTTCCTCTTTGATGGCCCATGTGTGATAACTCTTGTTTTCAAGCGGCGGATTGAAATCGATCGTCATCATGACGTTGTCGTCGATGCGGCTTTTGATGTTGTGGATGCGCCTGCCGACCGTCAGATTGACGTGGCCGATGGTGAAATAAAGTCCGCCGCTGCGGCTCCAGGTTTCATCGACAAACACGCTCTGGAAATGCACCGACATGCCGAGCTCTTTGGCAAGTGCTGCGGTCATGATGACGAGCGATAGGCAATTGCCAGCGCGATCTGCGAACGTTTGCGCAGCATTGCGCGTGGTCGCAGAATCATATTCGACCTTGAGCTGGTTTTTGCTGTTGAGCGCATCGATCAATCCCTGCTGCATGCCCTTGACCTGCAACTGGTTCGCAATCTCGGTCTTGAGGTAGCGCTTCATCGCATCGCTGACGGCAAATACATCATCCGCGCTGACCCGCTCGGTCGGTGGCGCAAATAATTTATCGTTGAAGAGGTGCGTCGGCTGCAGCGTCACGGGCGCGCTGGCGCAGGCGGCAAGCAGCATCGACGTGAGCAGGGACAAAAAAAACGCAGAACATTTTTTCATTTGAGTCTCCTGACGGGCGGAAGATTTCTGGCTTCTGGAAACACACCCGCCGAAGCCAGTATCTGCCCCGCGCGCCAGGTCGTCAATTGCCCATTCTGGATGGGAAGCGCAATGAATTTTATGAATCGTTTGCGCGTTACTGCGGTTCCAGATTTACGCATAAGGCCACGTTGGCCGTACACGCCTCAATCACGGCAAGCATGGTGGTGACATTGGCCAGCGACTTGGCAAGCGTTTCTTTTCCGGAGCGAAATGTGATCAGCTCCGCCACAAATTTCTGATCCTTGAGTAGAACCGCCTGTTTGTCATCGCGAATTTTCCTCGCCTGCAGATAAGCGGCGACGGTATTTTTCCGCGCAAAGACCTGCTTCAAGTCGGCGACTTCCTGATCGAGATATTCTTTGAGCAATGCGTCGTTGGCGGAACTGGCCACAAGATTGGAGAGGAACGTGTAGGCGTGAATTCGCGTCAACATGCTGACCAGCACCTGATAATCGTTGGTCTTCATCCTGCTGAATATCTGCTCATCGTTGCTGGCAAGATTCCAGATGATGGCAAGAATCGCAGCGGTTCGTTTTAGGTCGGGAAGCGAACGCAGCTTTTTGACTTCGGGCTGCTCGAGCCAATTCAGGGAAACGGTACCAACGTTTAGTTGCGTCGCGTAATTGGCGATCAGTTTGTTTATTTTCATTGCGTCATCGTCGTCAGCCGCCAGACTGATCGCGGGTTGGACGATGAAAGCGATTGAGATAATTGCGGCGAATTTCGCGAAGGCAGTTTTCATCTTCTGTTCCGTGTGCGGCGTGAAACGATTGTTGGCGTTGTATTGATACCAATCGTTCGGTTAATAAAAACACCAGCATTGGCGCGCCTTTCCAGCCACTTTATGCCTTCAACCCGCGCCAGTGCTTGTGTTTCATTACTTTTCGCAGGCTGACTAATAGTCCCCGCCCTGAAACGCCTGATACCCGCCGCCATTGCCATTACTCGAACGATAGCGCCGCACTGGCGGTGGCGGTGGCAGCATATTCGTTGTCTCGTATTCAAGATCAACATTCGAGGCGTTAAGCCACGTATATAAATCTTCGAGCAGCGGATCGGTGACGCATACGCGCCACTTGTCCGGCAACGTGATCGGCACTTCACCGACGCCGTTGGTGTAGCGGATATTGACGACGCAGCTATTCAGCTGATTCACCGCGAGATGTGGCGACAAAATCTGCCGCAACTTTCCGCTGTCGGCCTGACCATTCATCGACAGCGTCATCGAGCGCACGTGTTTGCACGCGTCCTCGATGCCGAGCATCTCGTCAACAATCACCCGCATGCCACCCGAAAAATCATCGATGCTGACGGTGCCGCGAATGATCAGCGGCTGGTCGTCGATCATCACCGCGCGTTTTTTATCGAACACCTCGTTGTACACCACCGCCTCGATCCGTGCCGTGCCGTCGTCGAGCGTGATGATGCACATGCGACCGCGCTTGCCATTGCGCACCCGCTGGCTGACGAGAATGCCGGCCATCAACACCGGCTCGTCTTTCGGCTGCACGTCGACCATGCGCGTTTTAACGAACTGGCGAATTTCGCGCTCGTAGCTGGTGAATGGATGGCCGGACAAATAAAATCCGAGCGCAAGTTTTTCATTCTTGAGCCGCTCGCGGTCGCTCCACATTGCTACCTTCGATGGCATCAGCACTTCCAAACCACCCGCAGTCGCATCGCCAAATAAATTCTCCTGCTGCGCATCGCGATCCGCCTTGTCTGCCAGCTCCACCGCTTGCGGGAGGGACGCCAATACACTCGCGCGATTGGCATCGAGCAAATCGAATGCGCCTGCGCGGATCAACGCTTCCATCGCGCGCCGATTTACGGTGTGGCGATCAACGCGTTTCACGAAATCGAGCAGGTCGACATACAATCCTTTGGCCGCGCGTGCGGTAACGATGTTTTCTATCGCGCCGTGCCCCGTGCCCTTTACGGCACCCAAACCGTACTGAATTGTTTTGCGATCCGTCGCGACGAACCGGTACGCGCCGGTATTGATATCGGGTGCCAATACATTGAGCTTGTTGGCTTT
>JANMPY010000055.1:0-3660 GCA_031370095.1 Betaproteobacteria bacterium | reverse complement strand
TCTTCGTCGCAAGCGCCGCTTTGTTGATACAGCTCGGCGTCAGAATTATCGAGCCTGACCGCTTTCAGAAATTTCTTCATGCTGACCCGTTTACGTAAACCGTAGCTTTACTTAATCCGCACTTCTACTTGAACCGCACTTTTACTTAAACCGCACTTTCAGTTTTTCCATCGTCTCACTCAACTTCGCGCGTATGCCCGGCTCGAACGCGGAATGCCCGGCATCATTAACGATGTGATACTCGGCTTCCGGAAAAATCCGCACCAGATCATCGGCCGAAATGATTGGGCAAACCACGTCGTAACGGCCTTGCACAATGGTGGTGGGAATGTGGCGAATTTTGGCGATGTTATCGATGAGAAAATTATCGGGCAGGAAAATATTATTGGCGAAATAATGCGCCTCAATTCGTGCCAAGCCCAGCGCCAGCCGGTCCGAGCCGAAATTTGCCACTAGCGCGTCGTTCGGTAGCAGCGTCGAGCACGCGCCCTCGTACATGCTCCAGATGCGCGCGGCGGGCATGTGAACGGCCGGATCCGGGTTGGTCAGCAGCGCATGGTAGGCCTTCAGAATCGCGGCGGGCGTCATGCTGATTTCGCGCTCGTGTTTATTCGTCGATAAATGGGAGACGAATTTCCGCCACGCTTCAGGGAAAATATTTTTGAGCCCAAGCAGAAACCAGTCGATCTCCGATTGTCGGCAAAGAAAAATGCCGCGCAGTATCAGCGCCATGGTTCGTTGTGGGTGATGCTCGGCGTATGCAAGCGCTAACGTAGAGCCCCACGATCCACCGAATACCATCCAGCGCTCAATGCCCAGGTGCTTGCGCAGGGTTTCGATGTCGGCGATCAGATGCGGCGTGGTGTTGTAGCGCAACTCACCAAGCGGCGTGGAGCGTCCGGCACCACGTTGATCAAAAATAACGATGCGATAGAACGCGGGATCAAAAAATTGTCGATGCGTGGCCGATGCGCCGGAGCCCGGCCCGCCGTGCAGAAATACCACCGGCACACCTTCGGGATTGCCCGACTGCTCGAAGTACATGGTGTGAATGTCATCGAGTGCCAGCGTGCCGGTCTGGAACGGCTCAATTGGCGGGTAAAAGTCACTGATACTGCGGGTGCCAGTGTGGCGTTCAAAGTCAACTTGCATGCGATATCGTTCGTTAAGTAATTGAAAGTAAAGACGTTATATTTTCCCAGCCGGAACGCCATGGTAGCAGAAAATGTTACTTTTCGTGTCTTCAGCCGAGGTGGTAGGCCATTTATGTTGCGGTGCAGTAGAATAATGACAAAGTCATGACGGCTGTGCGATGACTCAGCCGCAAAGTACGTGATCCCGATTTAACACTCTCAAGGATTAGGTAAATAATATGCTTTATCAGATGCACGATTTGCAGCGAGCCGTGATGGAGCCTTGGCGCTGGTGGGCACAAGCCAACGCTGATGTTTTTGGCAGTCCCTTGTCACCAATCTCGTACACGCCGCAGGCCAACCAGCTGGCCGCCAGCTTCGAGTTGATGCTGCGGTTGACCAAACGGTACTCGCGGCCAGCGTTTGATATTGGGCATGTTGACGTTAACGGCCGCACCGTTGAAGTCGTCGAGGAAGTGCTGCTCGATAAACCGTTTTGCCAATTGCTGCATTTCAAAAAAGCGCGTGCAACGCTCAACGAGCCAAAAGTGCTGATTTTCGCGCCGTTGTCCGGGCATTTCGCCACGCTGCTTAGGGATACCGTGCGCGCCATGTTGCCGCATCACGATGTGACGATTACCGACTGGAAAGACGCCCGCGAAGTTCCGCTCGCCAATGGTCCATTTCATTTTGACGACTATGTTGCCTACGTACAGGAATTTGTCCGCTACATGCAGGGCCAGCATCACGGCAACGTACACGTGATCTCCGTATGCCAGCCGACCGTGCCGGTGCTCGCGGGCATTTCGCTAATGGCAGCACGCGGCGAGGCGCTGCCAACCAGCATGACGATGATGGGCGGGCCGATTGATGCGAGCAAGAGCCCAACGTCGGTGAATGATTTCGCGATGCTCCGTCCGATATCATGGTTCGAACAAAACGTGATTCAGCGCGTCCCGGTAAAGTACCCCGGTGCCATGCGACGCGTATATCCGGGGTTTTTACAGCTCAGCGGTTTCATCGCCATGAATCCCGAGCGCCATCGCGATTCACACGTCGATTACTACAAGCAGTTGGTCGCTGGCGATGGTGAAAGTGCAGAGGCGCATCGCAAGTTTTACGACGAATACAATGCGGTCATGGATCTGCCAGCCGAATATTATCTGGATACAATCGTGCGGGTATTCCACGATCAGAGCCTCGCACGCGGCACGATGCAAGTTGCTGGTGAATTGGTGAATCCGGCGGCCATAAAAAAATGTGCGCTGTTTACCATTGAGGGTGAGCTCGATGACATTTCCGGTAGCGGTCAGACCCAGGCGGCGCATACCCTCTGTACCGGTCTGCCCCCAGCCAAGCGCGAGCATTACGAGGCACCGGGAGTCGGCCACTACGGTATTTTCAGCGGACGCAAATACCGTGAAATGATTTATCCTAAAGTTCGGAAATTCATCGCAAAGTACGACTGACATGACGAATCCCGGCGGCTCGCCGCTACCCGATTATTTTGCGTTGTTCCAGTCGATGCTCAATCCGGCTGCGGCAAATCAGGCTGCGGCTGCGCCGTCGATGTTCGCGATGCTTGATCCCAAAGAGATCGAGCGAAAAATCAGCGAACTTGAAACGGTGTTGACATGGCTAAAGGGCAGCGTCGGCATGGTGGAAATATCGTTACAGACGCTGAAGTACCAGCAATCGGTACTCGCCACGTTCGGCGAGGCCAGCAAGAGCGTCCAGGCCGACGCGACGGCTGCGGCACCGAATCTTGAAGCGTTGGCAAAGAGCGCTGCAGCCAGCAATCCGGCGATGTGGGCCTGGAACATGATGCAGCAGCCACCCGCAGTGGATCTGGCAAAGCCCCCCGCAGCGACCAAGAAGAAGTCTCCAAGGAAGCGCTAGAGCTGCATCATTGGCGCGCCTTTCGGGGCACTTTTGCCCGGAACGCCGCACCAGTATTAGGGAACCTCTGATCAAGTATCCGGGATGATCAGCTAGCGCCTTTCCAGCACGACGAAGCTTACCGAATGGGCATTCTTGTCATCGGCCTCACGTCGCTCCCGGCTGGTCTCGCGCCATTGATCTGGATCCAGATCCGGAAAAAACGTTTCGCCATCGGGCGATGCGTCTACCTCAGTCAGGAAGATGCGGCTCACAAGTGGTATCGCCTCGGCATACAGCGTCGCGCCACCGATCACAAACACCTCATCGTTCTCGCATTTGTTCAGCGCTTCGTTCAACGAAGGGACCACGTCGATTCCGTCGGCGTGAAACGCGGGGTTGCGGCTGACGACGATATTATGACGCCCTGGCAAAGCGCGCCCAATCGATTCGAAGGTTTTGCGGCCCATGATCACCGGGTGCCCGAGCGTGACTTTCTTGAAGTAGGCAAAGTCCGCCGGCAGATGCCACGGCATCTGGTTGTCCTTGCCAATGACTCGGTTCTTCGCCATCGCCACAATAAGGGAGATACGCATTGCGGTGCGCCGCGCTTGGAGGGGCCTGGTCACATCAGTTTTCGCCACATCAC
>JANMPY010000658.1:0-2205 GCA_031370095.1 Betaproteobacteria bacterium | reverse complement strand
GTATGGAGCCTGGCATCGCGCAAAATCTGTTTGATCTCGTAGAAACGCGACGTGGTGGAACCGGCTTTGACGCGGATCCACTCGGGTTTTTTCAAGCGTTCGGTTTGCACCACCTTGATGGGGATGCGGGACAGTTTTGATTCGGATGTTTGTTTGACGCCGGCTTCAGCCCTGATGCTTTCCGTAGAGTTGTTGCGACAGGTGTGCGACCAACTTGTCGCCTATTTGTGCCAATGTTTGCATTTTATCCTCGTTGCCGAATTCAGCCATGCAATCCCGCATCTGCGTGACGGCTAAGCCTTCATAGCCGCAGGGATTGATGCGCGAAAACGGTTCCAGATCCATGTCGATATTTAACGAGAGGCCGTGGTAAGTGGCGTGGTTGGCGACGCGCAGGCCGATGGCGGCGATCTTGGCGTCGGTGGGCCTGGCCCAATCCCCCTCTCCCTCGGTCCCTCCCCCACGAGGGTGGAGGGAAGAAAATCTAGTCCCCCCCCCTTCGTGGGGGAGGGGTTTGGGAGACGGGGCATTCACGTACACGCCGGGCATACCATTTTTTCTAAAACTCTCCATCCCGTATTCTGCGAGCAAATCGATCACCGATTGTTCGATCCGTTTCACAAGCTCTTTGACGCCAAAGCCCATGCGACCCAGATCGAGCATGAGATAGATCACCAGTTGACCGGGGCCGTGATAGGTGACTTGCCCGCCGCGATCAATTTTGATTACGTCGATATTGCCCGGCGCGAGTACGTGTTCGGGTTTGCCGGCGAGGCCGAGCGTGAATACGGGTGGATGTTCGAGCAGCCAGATTTCGTCCGGTGTGGTTGGCGTGCGCGATTTGTTTGCCGCTTGCATGGCGCGCCAGGTGGGCTCGAAGGCGACAGTTCCTAAGCGTTTGATGATGGGTGTTTGCAAGCTATAGCGCCATCAGCACCAAGGGATTGCCGGTGAGCGCCAGATAAATCGCATCGATCTGTGTTTTCGACTGCGCGTTGATGGTGGCGGTGACGGAAATAAAATTACCGTTTTTGGATGGACGCATCTCAATGGTGCCTGCATCAAAATCCGGCGCGTGTTTCAGCACCACGCCGAGCACCATTTGCGCAAAGCTTTCATTCGCTTCGCCACTGTTCATGCGGCCCATCGCCTTGATCGGAAACGGCGTTGGAAATGTGAGCAGCGTCTCCTCGCCTTGACCAATATTTTTCGGATGCGGTGTTGTCGTCATCAAAATTTTCTTTATTCAGCCGCTGCCGCCATCGAGGGAAGCGCGCGTTTATAGTCCTGAAAGAGTTGAAGCATTTGCTTGAATATGGGGCCCGGTTGGCCGGTTCCAATGGGTTTGTCGTCGAGCATGACGATCGGCACCACTTCTTTGGTTGACGACATGATCCACAGCTCGTCAGCGAACCTCACGGCCTTGCGCGAGACGCGGCGAATTTCCAGCGGCAACTTATTTTTGCGCGCGAGCTCGATCATCAATTCATACGTGATGCCAGGCAGGATCAGGTTGTCCATCGGCGGACAGAGAATCACGCCGTTTTTCACCGCCGCGATATTGGAGGCCGACGACTCGGTGAGATAGCCGTCACGAAACAGCACTGCGTCGTCATAGCCGCCCTGGTTGGATTCATGCTTTAGCAGCACCGCACCGAGCAACGCGACCGATTTGATGTGGCATTTGAGCCAGCGGTTGTCATCGAGCGAAACGCATGACACGCCCTTGGTATAAATTTCCGGCTTCGGTGTCGCCAGCGGATTGACCATCATGAATACCGTTTGCGTCAGTCCCTTCGGCGGCGGAAAGTCGCGCTTGGCCACGCCGCGCGTCACCTGAATGTATACGCCCACATTGCCGCCGCCATTCTTGTCGATGAGTGTCGTGATCTGCGATTCCCAGTGTTCAATTGAATAGGGATTCTCGATCTCAAGTTCATCCATGCTGCGTTGCAGACGCTTTAAATGCTCTCGCATGCGCAGCCCGCGGCCGGCGTAAAACGGAATCACTTCATAGACGCCGTCGCCAAAAATGAAGCCGCGGTCCAGCGGCGAGATTTTTGCTTCTTCGATGGGCATGAAATTGCCGTTCAGATAGACAGTGGGGAGGCAAAGTGCAGCGGTCATTTATTTTCTCCGAAAGTCAAAAGCAGATCCCTCGCCGCATGCGGCGAGGGTCATTTGAAAAGTAGCCGAATCGCGTCC
>JANMPY010000088.1:0-13711 GCA_031370095.1 Betaproteobacteria bacterium | reverse complement strand
AGCAATGGCGCGCGCGATGTTTGCGTGCAGCTTTGCCGTGAGCGGCATGTCGGCCGCTTGTTTGTAGTGGATATACCAGAAGCGCCGCGACAGCGAGTGCATGAGGCCCATGGCGAGTGCGGCGAATTCGTTGTGCGAGGCGACGCTGCATAGGGTGTTGAATTCGCGGTCGGTGCGCAGGAAAGCGACATCGTCGTTGACCCTGGCGGACGCCTCGAAGCGCTCGGCCAATGACTTCATCTGCGCACGCTCCTCATCGGTGGCACGACGCGCGGCGCTGCGGGCGATGAGGCGCTCGATTTCACGGCGCACTTCGAGAAGGCGCAGTTGCTTTTTCAAATTTATTTCAGAAACAATGATGCCGCGCCGTGGAAAAATCGACACAAGGCTTTCGCGCGCAAGCCGCTGCAGCGCCTCCCGAATCGGCGTGCGCCCAATGCCGAGTGTTTGCGAAAGCGCAGCTTCCGAGACCGCAGCACCGGGCAGAATTTTGAGAGTCACGATCATCTCTTCGATATCCGTATATGCCCGATCGGTCAGGGTGGCGACTACTGGTGTTTTCGTTTTTCGATCATTGCGAGGAATTTTTCGTACTCCTTCTCATCGACGCCATAGCTGTGATCATCATCGGGAAATGTGCCCGCCTTCACTTCTGAAATATATTGCGTGATGCCTTTGAGCGCGGCCTCGGTGAGGTTCGCATATCGCTTGGTGAATTTAGGCTTGAAGTCGGTAAACATGCCAAGCAAATCGTGCCCCAACAGAATCTGCCCGTCAGTACCGACACCCGCGCCGATGCCGATGGTGGGTATCTCAAGCTGCGCTGAAATAACCGTCGCGATCCTGGCCGGCACCGCTTCAAACTCCAGCATGAAGCAACCCGCATCCTGAATCGCGAAAGCGTCTTCGAGAATTTTCATCGCGCTATCCGCCGTCTTTCCCTGAATCCTGAAGCCACCAAACATCGCGACTGTATGCGGCGTCATGCCGATGTGGGACGCGGTCGGAATCCCCGCATCGACCATTGCTTTGAGAATATGCGCCTGGCTTTTGCCACCCTGCGGCTTCACCGCATCGCTGCCCGCCTCCTGCATGAATCGCGTGGCATTGGTCAGCGCGCGATCAATGGTGTTGTAGCTCTGGTATGGCATGCAGCCCAGCACAAATGTGTTTGGCGCGCCACGGCGAATGCCTGCTGCATGCATCACCATCATGTCCATGGTGGCGGGAATGGTGTTGGCGTGTCCGTGCGCGATCATCGACAGGCTGTCGCCTGCGACGGCCACATCAACGCCCGCCATCTCGGCCCACCGTGCGGAGGTGTAATCGGGCACCGACATGTAAA
The DNA here is from genome assembly GCA_031370095.1 of Betaproteobacteria bacterium. Classification (GTDB taxonomy): domain Bacteria; phylum Pseudomonadota; class Gammaproteobacteria; order Burkholderiales; family Usitatibacteraceae; genus UKL13-2. The sequence goes on along the minus strand of JANMPY010000088.1, from coordinate 12,366 downwards.
CCATCTTCTCGCCGCTGCGCTTGGCGTCGAGGATCTCCTGCAGGGTGCGCTTTTTTCGTGGTGCAGGAGCCGGTTGCGACATGCGTCTTCCTTGACAGGTGTCGTGATCTACATCTAATATATCACTAATATTTGTCAATCTTCAATGGGTGTCAAAATGATGACTGAACGCCAACGCATTTTTCGTGAACAGTACGTCGCCGGGATCAGTCCCTGGTACAACGGCTTGATTCACATCGGCGTGATGTATGCCGCTGGCATCGGCGCGATATGGTGGTGTTTGAGCCATATTCAGGACGCACACTGGGAATGGCTGGTAATGATTCCGGTGACGATTGCGGGCAACTTTGTCGAGTGGGGCATGCACAAATTTGTGATGCACCGCCTGCGCGACGTGTTTGCTGTGCGCTCGATCTATGATCGCCATACCCGTCAGCACCATCAGTACTTTACCGATCTTGACCCCACCATCAGCACGGTGAAGGAATTTCGCATCGTATTTTTTCCGTGGCGCGTATTGGCGGTGTTGGCTCTTGCGGGTGGACTACTGTCACTCGCGACGGCGACCCTCATTAACGCGAACGCAGGTTACATCACGTTCGTCACCATGATCGGCCACTACATGATTTACGAGACGTTTCATTTCTGCTGCCATGTTCAGGAAAACTGGTTCGTGCGCAACATGCCCTTCGTCAACACCATCCGTCGCCACCACGCTGCGCATCACAACATGGGCATCATGATGCACTTGAACATGAATCTCACTTTCCCGATTGCCGACTGGATCATGGGCACGAGCGACCTGAATCGCGGCCTAATCGGCCATCTGTTCAACGGCTATGACGACAGGTATGTGAAGGAAGAGTTGAAGCCTGTCATCGCGCGCTTTCGCACATCACGTACGCAGGACGAACGCTGCACGCTGGATGGGCCGGTGTTGACCGATGATGAGGAGCGGTCGCTGACGAGGGTGGGTAGTCAGGCGTGAATGCGTGTGCCATCGCTGATCATAGCGGCACGTTCAATCTTTAAATGCAACACCGGCCAAAATTGTTGCATAGACCTCATTTGGCGTACGCCAGCCGAGGATTTCTCTGGGGCGGTCTTTGATGCGTTGAGCGATTTCGTCGAGTTTGGCTGCGGAGAACTTACCCAGATCTGCGCTGCGCTGCAAGTACTGCCGCAGCATGCCGTTCGCAGTTCAATGGTCTTTCATATATAACCTTAAGCACCCGTGGGCTTTGCAGAGCCTTTTCGCCCCAAACGCCGCGCCAGTGCTAGACTTTGCTGCAAACAATTGAGACGTGAGAACATGTGCCTCAATTGTTAGTTTAGCTTTTATAAAAACGCGAATCCGAAAGGCTTTACATGCTCCCCGCGCACCTTATCGTTGCCGCAGCAAAACTTTTTAACGCGCACGCAATTACACAAAATCTCCCCGGGCGCGCGTCGTGAGCAGCGTGCTGCCGCTTACACCCGCGCCGTCGCGCATGGACGACGATGCCTGGGACGACCTGCTCAATTACATCGAGGAGCATCGCGTCATCCCGATCATCGGCCCCGAGCTGCTGAAGGTTGAAACAGAGTCCGGGTCGCGTTTGCTTTACGACTGGATCGCCGAAAAACTCGCGGCGAAGCTTAATGTCGATACGACAAAATTACCGCAACCCTACTCGCTGAACGACGTCGTCTGCTGGCATCTTTCCACGCACGGGCGGCGCGAGGACACCTACACGCGCATGCGCACCATCCTGCGCGAGGCGACTTTCGACCCACCGGTAGCGCTGCGCCAACTCGCGCAGATTACCGACTTTAATTTGTTCGTCACCACCACCTTCGACGGCTATCTGGAGCAGGCGATCAATGCCGAGCGATTCGGTGGCGCGCAATCGACTGAGGTGATTGGCTACTCGCCCAACCGTGTGGCCGATCTTGCGACCGAGCGCGAAAATTTCCAGCGTCCCGTTGTCTATCATTTACTGGGTCGCGTTTCGGCTTCACCCACGTATGTGATTTCGGATGAGGACACGCTCGAATTCGTTTGCGCCTTGCAGAGTGAACATCTCACGCCGGAAAAATTATTTCACGAGCTCGAATACAACCACCTGCTGCTGATCGGCAGTAATTTTTCCAATTGGCTGGTGCGATTATTTTTGCGCATGGCCAAGCGCCGCCGCCTCTCCGACCCGCGCGATGTCGGTGAAGTGTTGGCCGACAATCACTCCGGCAGCGATGAGCGGTTAATGGCGTTTTTGCAACAGGTGAGCTTGCGCACGCGCGTGTACACGGGTGCTGAAGATTTTGTCGATGAATTGCATCGACGCTGGATGGCGCGGCGCGGCGGCAATGTCGTTGCACTCGATGCGCCGAAAAGATTTCTGCCACCCGCACTCGAGATGCCCGACAACGCCGTCTTCATCAGCTACGCGCGCGAAGATTTGCCCGCCGTACACAATCTGAAAGCCGCGCTTGATCAGGCGGGCATCAAGGTTTGGTTTGACATGGAGCGACTCGAAAGCGGCGATGATTACGACCGCAAAATCCAGAAAAATATTGCCCGCTGCGCGTATTTCATCCCGATCATTTCTGCCAACACCGAACGCAGGCTGGAAGGATATTTCCGCCGCGAATGGAGCTACGCGATTGACCGGGCGAGAAACATTGCCGATGGTGCGGTGTTTATTTTGCCGGTGTGTGTTGACGAGATCAACGAAGGTGACGCGCAGGTGCCGGATAAATTCAAGGCGGCGCATTTTACGAAGCTGATGGGTGGTGCGGCGACACCGGCATTTATTGAGCGCCTGAAGTTGTTGTGTTCGGGGAGAGTGTGATGACTACCCCCGAAACCACCTCCGTCGACCCGCAGAACCCGTGGCTTGGCCTCGCCTCTTTCACCGAAGAAACGCGCCAATATTTCTACGGTCGTGAAGAAGAAGTCGCCGAGCTCGCCCGCCGTGTGCAGCGCAAATTGCTCACGGTTCTCTTCGGCCAATCCGGCCTCGGTAAAACCTCAATTCTCAATGCTGGCATCGTGCCGCGCCTGCGACCCGAAGGCTATTGCCCGGTCTACGTGCGCATCGATTACTCCCCCGAATCGCCGCCGCCATCAGACCAAATTAAGCAGGCAATATTCCGTGCGACCGAATCCTCCGGCACCTGGACACAGCCGGGCACGGCAATCGAAGGCGAATCGCTGTGGGAATTTTTGCATCATCGCGATGACATTCTGCGCGATGCTGCCGGTAAGCCGGTCATCCCGCTTTTAATATTTGACCAGTTCGAAGAAATTTTTACGCTCGCGCAAGCCGACGACGCTGGCCGCAAACGCGCTGCAAAATTTATCGAAGACTTGGCCGATCTGGTGGAAAACCGCCCGCCGAAAGAGCTGGAAGCGAAACTGGAAACCGACGACTCCGTCATCGAGCGTTTCGATTTCGGTCGGGCGGATTACCGCATCCTGATTGCCTTGCGCGAAGATTACCTGGCGCATCTGGAAGGCGTGAAAAGTGCGATGCCCTCGATCACTCAGAACCGCATGCGGCTCGCGCGCATGAACGGGCAACAGGCGCTGGCGGCGGTGATGAAGCCGGGCGGCAAGCTGGTCTCGCAGGAAGTGGCCGAAGCCATCGTGCGCTTCACTGCGGGCGGCTCGGAGTTGCCGAATGCCGAAGTCGAGCCGTCGCTGTTGAGCCTGATCTGTCGCGAGCTCAACAACGCCCGCATCGCGCAAGGCAAAAGCGAAATGTCCGCCGATCTGCTGGCCGGCTCCAACGAAACCATCCTCAACGAATTCTACGAACGCGCGCTGGCTGATCAACCACCCGCCGTGCGCAAGGTGATCGAAGACCATCTGCTCACCGAATCCGGCTATCGCGAAAACCTCGCCGAAGAGCGCGTGCTGAAAGCCTTCACCGCCGCCGAAGCCAAGCCTGATGCGGCAACCACACTCGCCACGCTGGTCAATCGCCGCTTGCTGCGCATCGAAGAACGCCTCGACGTGCGACGCGTGGAGTTGACGCACGACGTGTTGTGCGGCGTGGTCAAAGCCAGCCGTGAGCAGCGCCTGGAACGCGAAGCCAAGGAGGCAGCGGAAAAAAATCTGGCCGCGCAAAAGGAGCGTGCCCGTGCAACAAAGAGAGCACTGATTCGTGCGCGGCAAATCGCCATTGGTTGTGCCGCCTTGTCGGTGGTGGCGGTCGCCAGCGCGGTCTACGGCTACATCGGCGCCCAGCGCGCAAAGAGCGCGCAAGCGGAAGCGCAACGTGTACGCACCATGGCGGAGACCTCGCGCGGCGAGGCCGAAAAACTGGTCGTGTACCTGCTTGAAGATTTCTACAACGAACTGGAGCCGGTGGGACGGCTCGACGTGGTGGGCGAGCTGGCGAAATCGGCCATTTCTTATTACACACAATTGCCTGTCGAGCTGCGCACCCCCGCCACCCAGCGCAATCATGCGCTGGCATTGATGCGGTTTGGCGGCGTTGCCCGCGCGCAGGGACGAGTTGAAGAGGCCGATGCCAGCATAGACAGCGCGACCAAACTGGTTGAGGGCCTGCGTGCAGAAGGCGATACTTCGGACGCCACCTCGCTGGCGATGGCGGCTGCGCGCATTGCGCAGGCACAGGTGTTGCTAATCAAAGCCAGCAATGCCGAGGCCATCCAGAAGTATCGCGATGCGCTGGATATTCTGAAGCCGATGATGGCACTAGCCAGCGTACCAAAAAAAGCATCCGTGCTAGCGGCTAACGCCTTCCTGGGCACCGGGATTGCCCAAGGGCGCCTGGTGGGCGACAGAACTGACAAGACGTTAATTGACGCTATACAGAACGTGACTCACGCAAAAGAAATTGCCCGCGAGCTGAAGGCAAGCGATCTCACGGATCTTACGGCGACGGAATTGTATTTGCGCGCCAACGGAACACTGGCATTCGCCGCGTACCGGCAGGGCAAGGCGGACGAGACGATCGAGCTGGCGAAGGAAACGAGCGCACTGGCGAATCGGTTACTGAAGATGCGGCCGGATTACCGGCCCGCGATGCAGGCCACTGCTGACGCCGCCAGCAATCTTGCCGACATCGACTACGACAACGGGCGGGTGTCGGCGGCACTGGTTCATTTTAAGGCACGGCGCGCTGCGGAGGAGAAATTGGTCGCGCTCGACACGAGCAATTCTGCCGCATGGAATAGTCTGTTCTTCACGAAGACCAATATTGCCGATGCCCTGCGCGATGTGGGCCGCATCAGTGAATCGTTGCAGGAACGTCAGGAGGCGATTGCCTTGGCGGATCAGTTCAAGCTGACACCCATCATCGCGCGTAATTTCGCACGCTGGGCGGGGGTACAGGCAATGGCGTACCAGGAGATGGGCTATGCGGCCGAGGCTGAAGCGGCGCTGGAAAAGCGTCGCAAGTTTGCCGCCATGGGCAAGACTGGCGACAATATGGACCTCATCATTTCTGAAAACACCGCGGGCTTCGAGACGCAGGTGATGCAAATCGCCGGCAAACACAGTGAATCTCGCCTCCGTGCACAACAGAGTCTGGCCAGGCTCAAGGCGGGGCGCGGTAAATTGCCGCCGACCGTGGATACTGAACAGGGGTTGTTGGGCATTGTTTACCGCGCCTCATACGCCATGGGTGACTACGCCGCCGCCGAGGCTGCCGCTCGCCAGCAATGGCCATTTTGGAAACAAAACCTGACTGAAAGTTCGCCGAGTCAATTTGTCTATTACGACAGCGTAGCGCGTGCGGCCAAAGCGGCGGCGCGGCAGGGAAAGCAGGCTGAAGCATGGGAGATGATCCAACCAGCCATGCAGGCCTTCCTGAGCAAACGCCTCGAAAAAAGTGAAGATCAGGAGCAGCTTGTCGGCAAATGCAATCTGCTGTTAACCGCGGCGCTGGCCAATCCGAGTGAGCGCAAAACTTATCTTGCGCGGGCTAGCGCGCTGTATGCCACGCTTTCGCCCGAAATCAAACGCTGGCGCAGCTTTGCCGTGATCGGCGAGGAGATTGCGCAGGAGATGGCGAAGTAAATTCGTGGGTTGGGTAAACAGCTGTATCGTCTGCCCAACAAAAGTCACCAATTGCCCGTGTTGGGCTTGATGGGAGCAGCCCAAATGACGATGCTGCTGCGCTTGAAGAATTTCGCGATGATTGGCAATGAGATTGCGCGCAAAATGATATGACACTAGCATTGGCGCGGTTTTCGGCACATTATTGCTCTGACAGCCGCACCAGTTATAGAGTTTATCCTTATCTCGCTACGAGATTAACGCAGCGACCAGATCATGTTCCTGCGCGGCGACGACCTTCGCGCGCAGGAATTCACCGGGCTGTAATTTCTTGCTCACACCGGTGACGTAAACGACACCATCGATTTCCGGCGCATCGGCTTTCGAGCGGCCAATGGCCACTCGCGCGCCCTTCTCGCCTTCTCCAAGGCGATCAACCAGGACATCAATCTCGCGACCGACTTTGGCTTGCAATCGATGCTGGCTGATTTTTTCCTGATGCGCCATGAACCGCGCCTGGCGCTCTTCGCGTAATTCTGTCGGCACTGCATCCGGCAACGCATTCGCTCTGGCACCTTCCACCGGCGAATAGGCGAAGCAGCCGACGCGATCAAGCTGCGCCTCGGTCAGAAAATCCAGCAGCTCTTGAAACTCGGCTTCGGTCTCACCGGGGAAACCGGCGATGAAGGTCGAGCGGATCGTGAGCTCGGGGCAAACTTTCCTCCACGCCTGAATGCGCTCGAGTGTTTTCTCCGTTGCGGCGGGGCGCTTCATCAATTTCAGAATGCGCGCATTGGCGTGCTGAAAAGGAATGTCGAGATACGGCAAGATTTTTCCCGCGCTCATCAGCGGAATGACTTCATCCACGTGCGGATAGGGATAGACATAATGCAATCGCACCCACGGTTTTTCACCGCCGCCAATGGCACCCAGCGCTTCGCAGAGCTCAGTCATGCGCGTCTTCAGGGGCCGACCGTTCCAGAATCCAGTGCGGTATTTGACGTCGACCCCATAGGCGCTGGTATCCTGCGAAATCACCAGCAATTCCTTTACGCCGGATTTGATCAGATTCTCCGCTTCCTGCATGACGCTACCGACCGGGCGGCTCACCAGATCACCACGCATTGACGGGATGATGCAAAACGTGCAGCGATGATTACAGCCTTCGGAAATCTTCAGGTACGCGTAATGTTTCGGCGTGAGCTTGATGCCGGCTACCGGCACCAGATCGATGAACGGATCGTGCGGCTGCGGCAAATGCGCATGGACGTGGCGCATCACCTCATCCTTGGCGTGCGGGCCGGTGACGGCGAGCACCTGCGGATGTTTCTGCTTCACCAGATTTTCGCCGCCGTCGCCTGACTTCGCGCCGAGACAACCGGTGACGATCACCTTGCCGTTTTCGGCGAGCGCTTCACCGATGGCGTCGAGTGATTCTTCCACGGCGGAATCAATGAACCCGCAAGTGTTGACCACCACCAAATCTGCACCGGCGTAGTCGGGCGCGATGTCGTAGCCCTCGGCACGCAGCTGCGTGATGATTTGCTCAGAATCGACCAGCGCCTTCGGACAACCGAGCGAAACAAAACCAACGCGCGGTGGTTTGACTTTGCGTTTTGCGATGCGGATCGGGCTTACGACTGCATTCATGGGAACGTAAATCTAGCGTTTATTGGGCGACTTGGGCGCCGGCTTTTTCGCGCGCGGCTTGGGGGCAGGTGCGGGTTTGACTGCGGAATCGTCATTGCTTGCCGCCGTTGCAGCCGCGTCAGCCGCCGGATTGTAGGGAAATGTGGAAAACATTTGCATGGCTTTTTTGCGCAGCTCTTCCTGCATGCCAACAACGCTCGAAGCGCTTTTTTCCAGATAGTCGCCCATCAGATTCGGCATCACGCCGGGTGTGGCCTGCATCAGCTTTGCCAACGCGTCTGAGCCAAACGGCGGAATCGAATTGCCTGCACCCGCGCCGATGTTGCCGTAAAGCGATTTGGTTTGTTCCTGAAATTTTTTCTGCGCCTCGTGAAACGCGCCAATGCTGCGCTCCAGATAATTTCCCATCAGCCCCTGCATGCTGTGGCCGTAATAGCGAATGATGTTGGACAGCATGTCGGCCGAAAACATCGGCAGTCCGCCACTCTCTTCTTCGAGAATAATTTGCAGCAGGATGCTGCGCGTGAGGTCTTCGTTGCTGCGCGCGTCATGCACTTTGAATTCCTGAAGATCGAGCACAAATTGCTTCACATCGGCGAGCGTGATGTATGCGCTGGTTTCGGTGTCGTATAAACGACGGTTCGGATATTTTTTGATGATGCGGGCCACGGCAACTCCTCTCAATTAATTTTTTTGACACATCAGCGAAATACGGGCGGCTTAGAATCGCGGATGTTGCAAACCACCAAAAGCTGCGATTGCTGGCGATTGCAGTGCGGTATATTTTCAACCACGCAATTACTAGAGGCTTGATTATCATAGCATTTTTTAGATGTTGCGGTGCTATATAATTTTTATGTTGCGATGCAGCAAATATATCTTGACGCAATCAATTGTTGGGGCTATTATTCGTTTTGTGCGGTGCAGCATTTTTCGGCAGTAGCGGTAGCCAAGATGTGAAAACCGTAATCGTTTCGCCAGACTGGAAATCCTTTTTGGCAACTCTTTTTAAATCCACTTACGGAGAATTAATATGTCTACCCTCAATATGGCTAATGAACAATTTGGTGATTTTTCCAAGTCCGCAGTCGAAGACGCAATGAAATTCGCATCAGTTTCACTTGACAGCATCGAGCGCATGTTCGCGCTGAACCTCGAAGCCGTGAAAGTCAGCCTCGACGTTACCTCGAAGAACGCAAAAGCAGTTGGCGCTGTAAAAGACGCTCAAGGCTTGAGCGGTCTGACCACCCAGGCATCGGAAACCGGTGTTGAATTTTTGACCGGCTACTCCAAGAATCTGTACGCAATCAGCAATGCAGCCCAGGCAAAATTCGGCGCATTGGTTGAAGAGCGCGTCGCATCGTTTCAAAAATCGGTTGTTGAAGGTCTGGATAAAGCATCCAAGTCCGCTCCTGCCGGTTCCGATGTTGCTTTCGCTGCAATCAAATCCAGCATGGCCGCTTCTACCGCTGCCATCGATACGTTGACCAAAGCCGGCAAGCAGTTGTCGACCTACTCGGACAACGCATTCAAATCGGCCGCAGAAACTGTTGCCAAAGCAACGCCTTCGAAGCGCAAGTAATTCTGTACTGACGTCTCCTCCTCCTGATCGACAAGATTGGGATTAGCCCCGGGGTTTCCCGGGGCTTTTTTATGCGACATGAATGCGCAACAGCGTTCAAAATCGTGCAATGAAAAACGCCCCTGACCGGGGCGTTTTCTTTTTTACTGCCAAAGCGAATTCAATATTTCGAACGGAGATCCGACGGCTGCGAGGAGAAATATGCGGCCAAATCCTGAATGTCTTCCGGCTTCAGCGCTGCGGCGAAACCATTCATCGACGCGTTCTTGCGCTTGCCCGCTTTGTATTGTGTGAGCGCGGCAACGATGTAGTCATAGTGTTGCCCGGCCAGCACCGGATAGTCGGGCTGTATAGGCTTGGCACCGGCTTCCCCATGACAGGCTTTACAGGTCGCCGATTTCTTCGCACCTTCTTCGGCGTTGCCGCGCGCAGCTGCTGACAGCGGCAGTGTCAAACACAGTGCGATGATCAAAATACTGGTTTTTTTCATGTTCAATTTATGCCTTTAGCGTTGCTTATTTTTGCGCGTAGTAAGCGGCAATATCCACCAGCTCTGATTCTTTCAACGCACTCGCCAATCCCTGCATCGTCTGGTTGTAGCGCTCGCCGCTGCGATAAGCCTTTAGTGCCGAGACCAAATAGTCGGCATTCTGGCCACCGATCTTGGGCACTAAATAGACTTCCGGGTACGCGGTCTTCGTGCCAACAATACCGTGACATCCCGAGCAAATCGCGGCGGCTTTAATTTTGCCTGCAACCGGATCGCCCTTGGCAGCGGGTGCCTGCGCGAACGCGAACACGGGCGCGAAAGAAATGACAAGCGTGAGAATGGATTTTTTCATGTTTTGGAAAAGCTTGGGGTCGATTGGCGTTTTTTTTCGCGACCGATCATCATGTATCAGTCAGCAAAAACGATCAAGAAATTATAGCACGGGCTTGCCGCGCTGCTGCCACGTCAACACAAACTTTGGGCAAACGCTAGCATGGGCGCGGCTCGCAGAGCAAAATACTGCTAGAAACTGCGCCAATGCTAGGGTTTACCACCCTATTTCTGTTGTTACTGCACTGTCGCGCGGAAGATCACCGTGCCCGACTGGCCGGGATTCAGTAGTCCATTGAGTGTCCACTGAATGTTGCCGCCTGCCCCGATCATTGGCTGTACGGTGACCATGCACGACGTCAATGCGGCGGGCAGCGGCGTACCGCAACTGGCCTGTGTGAACCCGGTAAATGCAGGCGTGTTGTCGCTGATGACGACCATCATCACGGTGGTACTTGCGGTGTTGGTGTAGGTGATGATGTATTCGAGAATATCGCCAGGCCGCGCGCTATTGGCGGTACCCGCCGCGCCGCCTTGCGTCACATTGCGTACCGATTTCATCAACGCGAGACCCGACCCGCCGGGCGCACCCACCGTGGTGACGTCTTGGCGCGGGTAGGTGACGACCGGGCCCGTCGGTGGCGTAAATGTTGCTGTGACGACGATGGTATCCTGCGCGTTATAGGGCGCTGCCGCAGGAATATTTGACTTGACGATCAGACACACTTGGTCGCCCGGATTGACCGCGACGCTGCCGCTGAATGTCGCGCTGCCCTCCGCCACATCGAGCACGCCGTTGCAATTGCTGTCGCGATAAATCAGGTTGGTCCAGCCGGGAATCGCAGGCGACGGCATATCAGTAGTGGCGAAGCTTACGGTGCCGCTCTGCCCTGCGGTGAAGACGTGCGTGTAGAGCACGGTCGTGCCAGGCAAACCGGTCTGCGCGCCGTCGGTAAGGAAGGTGTTCATGCCGACGTTGGCCACCGACACTGTCACCACGGCGCTGTTGTTGCCGCTGTTGACGGGCGGCTCGTTGCCACCTGAGACGAGCGCGGTGTTGGTAACGCCAGGCACGGCATTGCTCGCGACGGAAACGTTAATCGTAATCGGATTACCGGTACCGCCTGCGGCGATTACCGTTGTGCTCGTGCAGGTGACGACCTGCATCGCGTTGCCACACGTCCAACCAGTGCCGCCCGAGCCCGCCGCCACGTAGGTGAGCCCGGCTGGCAGCGTGTCGGTCACGGTGACGGTACCAGTCGTTGGCGTGGTGCCAGCGGTGTTGTTGGGCGTGAGTGTGAAGCTACCCATGCCGCCGACACTAAACATGCCGCTGCTTGACGTCTTGGTTAACTGCAAATCAGGCGCAATCACGGTCGTCATGACGGTGTTCGACGTGTTGTTGCCAGCACCCGTGCGGCCAGGATCATCAGGGTCGGACACACCCATGGGCACGATCGCGGTGGAGCTGTTGGCAAGCGTGCCGCTTTGCGGTGCTGTGCCCTGAATGGTAAAGGTGACGGTGGCACCGGTCGGCAAAGTGGTGATGGTGCTGGTCACGTTGTTTCCCGCCACGTTGACCGCGCCACACAATGCACCCATGGTCGGTGATCCGCACGTTGCCGTGACGCCACTGATTGCGCCAGGAACGGCGTCACTGAACGCGCTGCCGTTCGCGGCGTCCGGGCCGCTGTTGGTCACAACGACCGTATAGCTGATCGTGGTGCCCCATGGTATCGATGCGGGGCCTGACTTCGTGACGGAAACGTTGGCAACCGGAGTCACTGAAAGTGTTGCCGATGCGGCAGCGGCGTTGCTACCGGCATTGGTGGTGAGCGCGTTGGCGGCAATCGTATTGAGGTAGCTGCCGTTGAGCGCTGCGGTCACGTCGATCTGCAAAGTACATGTGCCGCTTGCAGGGACAGTACCGCCGGTTAACGTGACCGAGCCCACTGTGCTGCTAACCGCACCACCTGCGCAAGTGGTACTTGCGTTCGCGATTACAGCGCGCACGACACCCGTGCCAGGCGTGGTCGGGAACGTGTCAGTCACACTGCCGACGCTAATGGGGCCTGCATTGGGATTAGTGATCGTGATGGTCAGTGTCGACACACCACCTGAGACGATTGCGACCGGGCTGAACGCCTTACTGATGTTCGGTGGGGTTGCGTTGACGGTGAGGTTTGCCGTGTTGGATATCGCGCCGGTAGATGCCTCATTACTCGCAACACCCGAGGTGGCATTGGGGTGAATACCGGCAACGTTGCTGACAACGACGACTGTGACGGTACACGTGCCGTTCGC
>JANMPY010000543.1:0-6024 GCA_031370095.1 Betaproteobacteria bacterium | reverse complement strand
CGCTGGCAATCCTGTCCGCGTCGGCCTGATCGGCGCGGGAAAATTCGGTTCAATGTATCTGTCGCAGATTCCGCGCACGCCGGGCATTCATCTGCTCGGCATCGCCGATCTTAATCCCGCACGCGCGGCCGAATCGCTGCGACGTGTCGGCTGGAAGGATGAACAGTTCCAAGCGAAAAATTTCAAGCAGGCATTCAGCAATGGCACCACACACATCACCGATGATACCGAGGCCTTGATCAGCAATCGCAATATTGAAGTCATCATTGATGCCACCGGTAGTCCAGCCGCAGGTATCGCGCACGTGTTGATGTGTTGCGAGCACCAGAAACACATCGTGATGGTGAACGTCGAAGCCGACGCACTGGCAGGTCCCCTCTTGGCCAAGCGCGCTGCCGAAGCGGGTATCGTTTATTCGCTGGCCTATGGCGACCAGCCTGCGCTCATTTGCGAAATGGTCGACTGGGCGCGCGCGGCGGGATTTGAAGTCGTCGCAGCCGGTAAGGGCACCAAGTATTTGCCGCAGTATCACACCTCTACTCCCGACACCGTATGGGGCCACTACGGTTTTTCCAAGGAGACGGTCGCGGGTGGCGATTTCAACGCGCAGATGTTTAATTCATTTCTCGATGGCACCAAGAGCGCGATCGAGATGGCCGCCGTTGCCAACGCCACCGGACTCACGCCGGCACCCGGCGGTCTGGAATTTCCACCGTGCGGCGTTGATGATCTGGCGCGCTTGCTTAAACCAAAAACCGATGGTGGCCGTCTGCATCACCGCGGACAGGTCGAAGTCATTACCTCGGTCGAGCGCGATGGTCGCCCGGTGTTCCGCGATTTGCGCTGGGGTGTTTACGTAACGTTTGCGGCCGACACCGATTACGTGCGGCGATGTTTCAAGGAATACGGACTTATCACGGACGACACCGGCAATTATTCGTCGATGTACAAACCGTTTCATTTGATTGGCCTCGAGCTCGGCATCAGCGTGGCCAGTGCCGCATTACGAAAAGAGCCGACTGGTGCACCGGACGGTTGGCGCGGCGACTGTGTGGCCACCGCCAAGCGCGATCTTAAAGCGGGAGAGATGCTCGACGGTGAAGGCGGCTATACGGTCTATGGCAAACTGATGCCGGCCACCGATTCAAAACGGCTTGGTGGTTTGCCGATCGGACTTGCACACAAAGTAAAAATGTTGCGCAGCGTCGCAGCGGGAAAGCCGGTGACGTGGAGCGACGTGGCGTTTGACAAGAAAAATGAGGCGGTGAAATTTCGGCGGGAGATGGAGAAGACATTTACGCCTTAGTCCGGCAACTAACTAGAACCCTCCTCCGGCAGGGTGGGGTGAGGTGTCGGCACTGTTGAGAAAATTACGCTCCCCCGCTGCCCCATCCCGACCTTCCCCTCGAGGGGGAAAGGAGAAAGTCAGAGCATGAAAAAAAACACCAAACTCGCCCAGCTCGGCCGCAATGCTGCCAACGCAAGCAACGCCACCAAAACCGTCAACGTGCCTTTGCATCGCGCGTCCACGGTGCTGTTCGATTCAATCGCTGACATGCGTGCGACGCAAGCGGCGTGGGATCAAGACGAGCAAGTGCCGACCTATGGCGTCTTCAACATGCCGCAGGAATTGGCGCTCGCAAACGCGGTCGCTGAAATCGAGGGCGGCTATCGCGCGGCTACCTTCCCCAGCGGCCTGGCCGCAGTCGCGGGTGCGTTGCTGGCTTGCGTGAAGGCTGGCGATCATGTATTGATGACCGACTCTGGCTATGCGCCCGGCAGACATTTCGCCCAGTTTTTTCTTACGCGCTTTAATGTTGCGATTGAATTTTATGATCCCTTGCTCGGTGCCGGCATCAAAGCGCTGATCAAGCCGAACACCACAGTCGTCTACACCGAGAGCCCCGGCTCGCACACGTTTGAAGTACAGGATATTGCGGCGATCACCAAGGTCGCGCATGCACACGGCGCGCTGGTCATCATGTACAACGCGTGGGCGACCGGGTATTTTTTTAATGCATTCGCTCACGGCGTTGATATGGTGGTGCAACCGGCGACAAAATACTACGCGGCGCATTCCGATGTCTTGATCGGGCTGGTGATTGCCTCCAAAGCGTGCTGGCCGCAGTTGAAAAACGCCGCCATCAGTCTTGGCCAGCGCGCCTCGCCCGACGATTGTTTTTTAGCACTTCGTGGCATGCGTACATTGGGCGTGAGGCTACGCCAGCACGAAGCTTCTGCATTGCCGATTGCGCATTGGCTGGTGGCGCGGCCAGAAGTTCATCGGGTGTTGTATCCGGCATTGCCGAGCGATCCGGGGCACGCGCTGTGGAAACGCGACTTCACCGGTGCGAGCGGATTGTTTGGTGTTGAGTTCAAGCCTTGCTCCAGAACGCAACTCGCTGCGATGCTCGACCATTACCAATATTTCGGTCTCGGTTATTCGTGGGGCGGCTTTGAGAGTCTGGTAGCACCGGCCAATATCGATAACGGCCGCACCATCCACCCGTGGCGCGGTGGCCCACTGGTGCGATATCACATCGGTCTCGAAGATGCGGATGACTTGATCCGCGATCTTGAAGCGGGGTTTGATCGCTTGCAAGCCACGTGAGCCGCTTGCCGTCTTTCGCCAACCGACGCGACCGTTGCAAATAAACAGCCATCCAGCGGACAATAGCTGCATTCAATAAAGTATGCATCGGAGAAAAAAATGACCGAACCGAATCTGGGATCGACGGAAAATGTAGATGTTGTCCCCGAGACAATTCGACAGCCCAAGGTGACCTTGTCGCAATGGGCGCTGGCCGTACTGTTGACCACGCTGGTCGGATTGTCTGCGGCGGCATTGTTGGCCGCGACGATCATGGAATTAATGTTTGACAGCGCGGCGGCGTGGATACGATTCGCGGTGTTGCTGCCGGTGCTGTTGATTGCGACCTATCTGCTCGTTCAACTTTGGCAGAAGCTCATCAACCGGCGCGACACCTTGAAACAATAGCGATGAGCCGACCCGCGAGTGTCGCCCGGGCTCACGCCTACTTCGATAGCAAAACTTTTCACGCCGACCTCGCGCGGCGCGTCGCGATCCCGACCGAAAGTCAAAATCCTGATCGTGCGGACGAGCTCACTGAGTACCTGACGGCTGAACTCACGCCATCGCTGGGCGCACTTGGGTTCGCGTGTCGCGTGTTCGACAATCCCAAGAAAGGCGGCCCGTTTTTAATCGCCACGCGCATCGAAGGCGCGGATTTGCCGACGGTGATGTCCTACGGCCACGGCGATGTGATTCGCGGGCTCGACGCGCAGTGGCGCGCCGGACTCGCGCCGTGGACGCTGATTGAGGAAGGTGAAAAACTTTTTGGCCGCGGCACGGCAGACAACAAGGGTCAGCACACCATCAACATCGGTGCACTCAAAAGTGTGCTTGAAGCGCGCGGCAAACTTGGTTTCAATATCAAGCTGCTGATTGAAACGGGCGAGGAAACCGGCTCGCCCGGCTTGAACGAATTTTGTGCCGCCCATCGCGAAGAATTGCGCGCCGATGTTTTCATCGCCTCCGATGGCCCGCGCGTGGCACCCGCGCGACCCACCATTTTTCTCGGCTCGCGCGGCGTGATGAATTTCGATTTGACCGTCGACTTGAGGGCCGGCGCGCATCACTCCGGCAACTGGGGCGGACTGATCGCCGACCCCGGTATTTTGCTGGCGCACGCGGTGGCCACCATCACGGATCGTAACGGCGCGATTCGCGTGCCGGAATGGCGACCCGCGCCGATTGCCGCATCGGTAAAAAAAGCCTTGGCCGATTGTGCGCCCGGCGGCGGTGACGATGCGCCGCAGATTGACACCGACTGGGGCGAGCCGGGCTTGACGCCCGCTGAACGTGTGTTTGGCTGGTCGAGTTTTTCGGTGCTGGCGATGAAGGTTGGCAATCCTGACTTTCCGGTGAACGCGATTGCCGGTCGCGCATGGGCGCGATGCCAGTTGCGGTTTGTGGTTGGCATTGATCCTGACGACGTGGTGCCTGCGTTGCAGCGACATATGCTTGCCGAGGGTTACCCGCAGGTCAGCGTAACACCGTCGCGCGAGGAGCCGATGCACGCGACGCGTCTTGACCCCGATTCAAAGTGGGTGCGCTGGGCGGTGGCGAGTATTGAGAGGACGACAGGATTGCGACCGGCGATACTGCCCAATCTTGGCGGCTCGCTGCCCAACGAAGTCTTTGCCGATACCCTGGGATTGCCCACCATCTGGATTCCGCATTCCTATTCGGCGTGCTCGCAGCACGCGCCGAATGAACACATGCTCGGCTCCATCGCGCGCGAGGGCTTGGGAATCATGGCGGGGATATTTTGGGATTTGGGTGAGGTGCCTTGCTGATTGGGATGGCGTTTTGCTGATGATCGCCCCCATCCCAACCCCCTTGCAGGCGCGCATTCCGCTGCATCGGAATGCCGTTCGGCAAGCGCGGCGTATACGCCGCGAAACCCTTTCCTCACCCCCCGCCCCGGGGGAAGGAGCTTAATTCCCTCCCCTGAAAAGGGGAGGGTTAGGTTGGGGTATGGCATCTGCATAGCGAGGATTTTAATTTTCCGCGACGTCACGACGCTCTCAACGGCTGTGCAAATAAACATTCGCAAAAAACGGAGTTCATTCAATGCTGCTTAGATCAATCGTCACCAGTATTCTTCTATTCAATGCGCTGGCAGTTGTCGCGCAGACCGCCGCACCGCCACCCGTTGAATACAGCATCAAAGAAAACTACACCAAGTATGAATACCGTATCCCGATGCGCGACGGCAAAAATCTCTTCGCGGCTGTTTACGTGCCGAAGGATCAGTCGAGGTCTTACCCATTCCTCATGGAGCGCACGCCCTACAGCGCGGGCCCCTACGGCGTTGATTTCACGCCGCGTCGCTTGGGGCCCGCGGCAGACTTCGCCAAGGCGGGCTATATTTTTGTTGTGCAGGACGTGCGCGGTCGCTACATGTCGGAAGGAACATTTGTCGAAATGACGCCGCACAAGCCGGTGAAAAAATCGAACGCCGATGTCGATGAAAGTACCGACATGTTCGACACCGTCGAATGGTTGCTAAAAAATATTCCGAACCACAACAGCAAGGTCGGCATTTGGGGCAATTCCTATCCCGGATTTTTTGTCTCCGCCAGCATCATCGACAGCCACCCCGCCATCAAGGCCGCTTCTCCACAAGCGCCGGTGACCGACCTCTACATGAACGATGACAGCTACCACAACGGCGCCTTCATGCTGGCCGCCAATTATGGTTTTTATTCATCGTTCAAGCAGCAAGCGACGCCGACGGTGAAGCCAAAAAAGTGGGAACCGTTTGAATACGGCACGTCGGATGGCTACGAATATTTTTTGAAGCTCGGCACTTTGTCGAACATCATCAACACGCTCGCAAAAGACAAGTCATCGTTATTTCCCGACCAAGCCGTGCGCGATACCTACGAGGAATATTGGCAATCGCGCAACATCGCCGCGCATCTGAAAAACGTGAAGGCAGCGGTGCTGACGGTCGGTGGCTGGTTCGATGCGGAAGATCCACAGGGACCGCTGACGACATATCAGGTGATCAAACAAAATAATCCGGGCACGTTCAATGCCCTCGTGATGGGGCCGTGGACGCACGGTGGCTGGATGCGCAACGATGGTGCTGCGATCGGGCACGTGAGCTTTGGTGCGAAGACGGGCGAGCACTATCGTAAAAATATTTTGCTGCCGTTTTTTGAAAAATACCTGAAAGAAAAAGATAAAAGCGCGGCGAAGAACGACGCAAAAAATGACGGGAAAAACGACACTAAATTAGCCGAAGTGTATGCCTTCGAAACTGGCACCAACGTGTGGCGTGAATATCCAAGCTGGCCGCCGAAGAACGCGCAGAAACGCAAGCTGTATTTTCAAGATAAGGGCAAGCTCGCATGGACTTCGCCTGCCATCGCCAGCGCATTCGATGAATACGTGAGCGACCCCGCCAAGCCGGTGCCATTTACCAACGCCAT
>JANMPY010000530.1:0-1740 GCA_031370095.1 Betaproteobacteria bacterium | reverse complement strand
TCATACGGCGAAACGCGATAGCCGAAGCTTTTGATGATGTCGTCTTTGCGACCCAGAAACCAGAGATAGCCATCTTCATCGACCTTGGCGAAATCGCCGGTGAAAAAATATCCGTCGTGGCGATACTTTGCCGTTTCATCAATCATGTTCCAATAACGCAGGAACAAACCGGGATCGGCTTCCGGCACGGCGATCATGCCTTCTTCACCAGGTGCCACCGGTTGAAAGGTCTCGGGGTTGAGCAATTGGATGTCGTGCCCCGGTTGCGCAAATCCTGCTGAGCCTGCACGGATCGGTCGATGAATGCTTTGTGAAAGATAGTACGAGAACTCGCTCATGCCGACCGCCTCATAAATCTCCATGCCGAATCGATCCCGCCAAGCTTTGAGCATATCGTCCGACAAATGTTCGCCCGCGCTCATGCACATGCGCAGTGTCGGCACTGTGGTTTTAGTCGCGTCGGTTTTCTGGATGATCTGGCGATAGATCGTCGGTACGCCGATAAAAATAGTCGCGCCGTGTTTTGCAATCAAGCGCGTCCACGTGTTTGCATCATTCTTGCCTTCATGCACGATCACGGTCTTGCCGCGATACAGTGGATCCATCAATCCGGAACCCAGCACATACGTCCAGTTGAATTTGCCTGAATGCAAAATGCGGTCAGTGTTATTCGGGTCAAAGTTAAACCAGTATTGAGACGCGGGTTCGCGACCAATCAATGCGCGATGCGCGTGCAGCACGCCTTTCGGGTAGCCAGTGGTGCCGGAGGTGTAAACGAGGTACGCCGGATCGCCGGCGCGCGTGGCGTGCGGGGCTGACCATGCGGTGATGGCGTCGAGCGAGGGTTTCAGATTAAGTGCGGTGACGTGCGGGTTTTCGCGGCGCTTGCCGTTGCCCGACAGTAGAACTAATTTCGCATCTGCTGCGTCGCCAATGCGAGGCGCAATTTGTTCCCACATCGCGTGATCCATCACCAGTACATTGGCACCGGAATCTTTCGCCAGATACAACACTTCATCGACCGTGAGCAACGTCGAGGTCGGCACCGCGATGCAGCCGGCCTTCATCGCGCCCAGAAATGCGACCGGGTAATCGATGCTGTTCGGCAGACGGATCAGGACGCGATCCCCTGGCACCACGCCGCGTTTCCGCAATAGCTGAGCGAACTGGCTGGAACGTTTGGCCAATTCACCATACGTCGCGGTGACGGTGCCGTGGACATCGTCTTCGACAATCATCGCGACGCGTTCCTCGACTTCTGTGCCGACGTGCGCGTCGGTGCAGGCAACGCCGATGTTGAAAAATTCAGGGACGTGCCACGTCCAAACAGGAAAGGGTGGGAAGGATTGTGCGCGTGCGTTCATGGTGGGTTTCGTTGAAAAAAGATTGAAACGAACAGGGAAGCTCTAGCATTGGTGCGGAGTTTCAGGCATTTGTGGCCGTAGAGCCGCGCCAGTGCTGGTGTTTAGTCATCAGGGAAATTCTAAAAACCCTGTCGTACCGGCGAAGTCCGGTATCCAAGTTTTATAAATATCGGATACTGCTCGCAAACTTGGACCCCGGCCTACGCCGGGGAGACAGTTTTGAGGTTTTTAGAAGTTCCCCTCATATTGAGGCGTCAAAGAATCACACCATACGGCCAGTTTTCCCTGACCACTTGCGCCGGCAGTTTCCGCAATACGTCCATCGCGAACGCCGTATCGGTATCCGATAGTGCGTGCAGCGCGTGCGCCCGCAGCA
>JANMPY010000448.1:0-7963 GCA_031370095.1 Betaproteobacteria bacterium | reverse complement strand
GCGAGTATCGCAATCGCAATTTCAGGTGGCGTGCGACTGCCGATGGCGAGACCGACCGGTCCGTGAAGTTTCGCCACCTGTGCGGCGCTCACATCAAATTCCAGCAATCGTTTGCGGCGCTCTTCCGAAGTTTTCACCGAGCCAACAGCGCCGACATAAAACGCGTGCGTTTTGAGCGCCTCGATCAGCGCCATGTCATCGAGCTTCGGATCATGCGACACGGCGACTATGACGGTATGCGGATCGGGCTTGAAAGCAAGCACGGCATCGTCTGGCATGCCGTCCAGAAAAACACTTCCCGGAACCCGCCAAACGCTGCGGTATTCCTCGCGCGGGTCACACACCGATACCTGAAAATCCAGCGTCGCTGCGACCTCGGCGAGATAGCGCGCAATTTCGGAAGCACCGATGATCAACATGCGCCAGCGCGGCCCGTGAATGCAGATAAATTCGGCATCGCTTCGCCCGGTCATGTCAGTTTGCAGCGCTTGCCGGAATTGCCATTCTCCGGTCGCTAAATTGAGCGAACGCGCGAACACTTCGCCCGCCTTGATTTTCAAGTGCAGTGTGTTTAGCCGTGCCGCATCGAGCGCCGATTCGATCACGACTTCCAGCTCACCGCCGCATGGCAAGCCAAATCTGCGCGCGTCCTCGGCAGTAATGCCGTAGCGCTCAAGTATCGGCATAGCACCGACAAACTCGTGTCGGCGCGACACCAGATCGTCTTCGATGCAGCCGCCGGAAACAGAACCGATCACAACACCGTCATCACGCATCGCCATCAGTGAGCCCGGTGGGCGTGGGCTGGCACCAAACGTCTGCGTAACGGTGACGAGCCAGATGCGGCGACCGGCGATGAGCCATTCGCGGGCGTGTTCGAGAACTTCAATATCGAGCGATTGCATGCGTGCGTTTTTTTATCGTGTTGCCGAATCTGCGTTGGCGGCTGCACCAAAACCTGCAGCGGGTATGGCCGACTGGGCAACACGATTCAAATTCAATCCAAAATGTTCCGACACCGCGCGCTGATATTCGTCAAAAAAATTTGCCGTCAAATTGTGATGCGAGCCGCCCTCAGCGCGAAAAAAACGCTTGGCTGCCTTGGTCGCCGCAAACAAGCGCTCGCCCATGGCGAAAGGCACGATATCGTCGCTGGTGCCATGAACAAGCAAAACCGGAATCTTCACGTCATCGATCCGATCAAGAACATCGAATCGCTGCGTCACCAGAAAGCTCACCGGCAGAAATCCCCATCGGGTTGCCTTGATCATGTCCGGCACCGAGGTAAACGCGCCCTCGAGAATCAATCCACTTGCGTCTTTCTCTTTCAGCGCCAAATGCGTCGCCATCGAGCCACCGAGCGAGTGACCAAAGATAAATTTTTTCGCGCTGGTCGCATGATCCTGCGCGGCAAGGAATTGCCAGGCAGCCTCGGCATCTTCATTGGCAGATTGCTCGGTGGGCGAGCCGCCATCAACAAAAACGCTCTTGCCAAACCCGCGATAGTCAATCGCCAGCACCGAAAATCCCATTTTGTTCCAGCGTGGAATACGCGTCACGCTGCCGGTGAGATTCCAGCGTGCGCCATGCAAGTACAGCAGCGCCGGTGCGTTTTTGTCGGGCTGCGGCGACCACCATGCGTAGAGCTTTTCGCCCTTAGTGCCAACCGGAATCCATACCTCTTCTACGCCTTGCGGCGTGCCGCGATAGCCGCGCCATTCACCCTGCACCGGACTGAATATCCAGTCGCCCTGCTTGGTTTCGAGATAGGCGCAGCCACTGCCGACGAGCAAGCTCGCGATGACGAGTACGCGCGCGAGGCGCGAATGCAAAAATGATTTTGGTTTCATTGGCTGTTGATAATCTGGCATTCAAATATTTTTGAGATCACATTTTCCGTCGTCGCCGCGAAGGCAAGCATTCAAACCTTGAACGGCAATTCCCGCAAGCGCTTGCCCGTCAACGCAAATATCGCATTCGATACCGCAGGCGCAATCGGTGGCGTACCGGGCTCGCCCACGCCCGTTGGCGCGGTGCCGCCCGGCACAATATGCACCTCGATTTTGGGCATGTCGTTGATGCGCAGGACCGGATAGTTGTGAAAATTACTCTGCTCCACCACCCCGTTTTTCAATGTCACCTGTCCATAGAGCGCGGCGGACAGTCCGAAGGCAATGGCGCTTTCAACCTGCGCTGAAATCGTTAACGGATTCACGGCCAATCCGCAATCGATAGCGGCGACCACACGACGCACTTTGATCTTGCCGTTATCGACCGAGACCTCGGCCACCTGCGCGCATACGGAGCCAAAACTTTCATGCACCGCGATGCCGCGCGCAACGCCTTTCGGCAGCGGCGCGCCCCAACCCGCTTTGTCAGCCGCCATCGTCAGCACGTTGGCAATACGCGGATGTTTGGTCAGCAACTCACGACGAAACGCAACCGGGTCTTTCCCCGCCGCCTTGGCCAAATCGTCAATCATGGTTTCCATCACGAACGCCGTGTGCGTGTGCCCCACCGAGCGCCACCACAACACCGGCACGCCGGATTGCGGCGTGTGCAAACTCGTCTGCATGTTTGGAATATCGTACGGCGTATCGGCAACACCTTCAACACTGGTGCCGTCGACGCCGTTCTTCACCATCATTGGCTCAAATGCGGTGCCCGTCATAATCGACTGGCCGACGATGGTGTGATCCCAACCGACAATTTTGCCGGTCGCGTCCACACCGGCAACAACGCGATGCACAAACATGGGCCGGTAGTAGCCGCCCTGCATGTCGTCTTCACGCGTCCACACGGTCTTCACCGGCACTTTCGCTTCGCGCGCGATTTCAACCGCTTCGACAATGTAGTCCGATACCGGATTGGCGCGACGGCCGAAACCACCGCCTGCAAGCATGGTGTTCAACTTCACCTGCTCGGGCTTTAATCCGGCCACTTTCGCAGCGGCTGCCTGATCGACGGTTTGAAATTGCGAGCCGACCCAGATTTCGCAGCTATCCGCTTTGATGCTCACCGTGCAATTTAACGGCTCCATCGCCGCATGCGCGAGAAACGGCACCTCAAATTCGCCAGTCACTGTTTTGGCAGCGCTCTTTAACATGTCGACGTTGCCCGCTTTGGCAACCGCTCCGGTTTTTTGCACGAGTGCGCGATAGGATTTTTTCATCTCCGTCGTGTCAGCTTTCGAGCCCGGCCCCAAATCCCATTCCACCACCAGCAAATCGCGCCCGGTCTTGGCCGCCCAGAACGTTTTGGCAACCACCGCGACGCCGTTGGCTGTCTGCACCACGTGGGTGACACCCGGCACGCCATTGACCTTGTCGGCGTTAAAACTTTTCACCTTCGCGCCAAATATCGGCGGATGTTTCACCACGGCCGTGTGCAGATTCGGCACCATTTTTGCGGTGACATCCAAGCCGAATTTCGCGCTGCCATCGACCTTGGCTGGCGCGTCGATGCGTCGCGTCGGTTTGCCAATAATGCGGAAATCCTTCGCGTCTTTGAGCTTTACGTTATCCGGCACCGCGAGTGCATTGGCCGCGTCGGCCAGCGCGCCGTATGCTTCTTTCTGCCCGGCTGGGCCCATCACGACGCCGTTTTCAGTGCGGCAATCGGTCGCGCTGACTTTCCATTTACTCGCAGCGGTTGAGACCAGCATCGCGCGCGCAGTGGCACCGACCGTGCGCATCTGCGTCCACGAATTCACCACCGACGACGAGCCACCGGTCATCTGTATGCCAAACATGGTGTGCGTGAATTGCGGCGCGGCGGGTGCCAATTCAGCACGCACTTTTGACCAATCGCAATCGAGCTCTTCGGCCACCAGCATCGGCAACGAGGTCATGACACCCTGACCAAATTCGAGATGTTTTACCTGCACCGTGACTGACCCGTCGCGGGCGATGCGCAGGAATGCGTTCGGCGCAGTGTTGGGCTTAGGTGGCGTTTGCGCGGCGGCGATTTTGTTGCCACCGGGGAGATAAAAGCCAATCACCAGGCCGCCCGTTGCCGCGGCGGAAGCCTTCAGAAACGAACGGCGCTTTATTGGCAAAGGAGAAATTTCAAAAAGTTGTTTCATCATCGTCCCCTATACTTTCGCTTTGGCGGTGGGTGTAGCCACATTGCCACTTGCAGCAACCTTGATCGCCGCACGCACACGGTTATACGTGCCGCATCGGCAAATGTTGCCGCTCATCGCTGCGTCAATCTGCGCGTCGGTCGGGTTTTTGGTTCTGGTGAGCAGCGCCGTGGCTGACATGATCTGGCCGGACTGGCAGTAGCCGCATTGCACCACGTCTTCAGAAATCCACGCCGCCTGCACTTTTTTGCCAATCGCTGACGATCCAATGGACTCGATGGTCGTAATGCGCTTGCCGGCAACGGCTGACAATGGTGTCGAACATGAACGCGCCGGCTCGCCATTCACATGCACGGTACACGCGCCACATAGCGCCATGCCGCAGCCATATTTGGTGCCGGTCATTTGCAGGTTGTCACGCAAGAACCATAGCAGCGGCGTGTCTGCGGAAAGATTGGTTTCGAGACGCTCACCGTTGACGCTGAAGCGGATCATGTTTTTCTCCGAAGGGAAATGAAAATGAAAAGGTTAACTGACACTGACAGGCTGGCGGCGAAAGGGTTCCTGTGTCGGTGCTGAATGCAACATTTCTCAGCCGCAGCCAATAAAAATTTTACGCTAGAAATGATCGCGACTGCGCGGTTGCAACTGCCCGGTCGCAACCGCGCGATGGAAGTTTAGCCTCTGGCAATTTTATAAAACGCAAAAATTCGCGATTCCCAATGCCAAGCCCAAAAATAACTTGACATACAATTATTATTTCCATAATATTGGAAATATGGAAACAAACACCACCATTCAAGCACTCTCCGCCCTCGCACAGGAATCACGGCTGGCGATTTTCCGCCTGCTGGTGGTTGCAGGGCCCGACGGCATGGCGGTCGGAAAAATTGCCGAGGAACTCAATCTCGCCAACGCCACACTCTCCTTTCACCTGAAGGAGCTCACCAACGCCGGTCTCACCAAGGCGACTCAGAATGGCCGCTCCATCAGCTACGCGGCCAATTTTGCCACCATGCTCGACCTCATCGCATACCTCACTGAAAACTGTTGCGCAGGTGCCGGATGCGCGCCTGCCAGCAAATCAAAAGCCGCCTGCCGCACGCCGACACTGTCGCTGAACTCAAAAAAATCTCTCGCCACCACTGTCAAACGGAGCAAATCATGAAACGCTTTCACGTCCACGTCGCCGTCAGCAATCTCGCCGAAAGCACGCGTTTTTATTCCGCCATGTTCGGCGCAGAACCGTCCGTGCTTAAAACCGATTACGCCAAATGGATGCTCGATGATCCACTCATCAACTTCGCCATTTCCGAGCGCGGCGGCGCGCCTGGTGTCAATCATCTGGGCTTTCAGGTCGAGTCCGACGCCGAGCTGGAAGAAGTGCATGCAAGGCTGCAAACGGCGGGCACCAATATTGAAGCCGAAAAAGCTGCAAATTGCTGCTACGCAACCTCCGACAAATATTGGGTCAACGACCCCGCCGGCATTGCGTGGGAAAGTTTTCGCTCGCTCGACAGCATTCCTTTTTATGGCGAGGACAATCACCAAGCAAAGCAGAAGAGCGAGGCCACCGATAGCGGCGGTTGCGGCATCAGCTGCTGCCCCACCCCCGCCATAAGCGCAACCGTTGCAGAAGTGAAAGCAACAGCAAAGAGCTGCTGCAATGGTTGATCGCGTCTACAAGGTATTATTTCTTTGCACCCACAATTCCGCGCGCTCGGTGATGGCCGAGGCTCTCCTCAATACCATCGGCGCGCCGCGCTTTCAGGCGTTCAGCGCCGGCAGTGAGGCGTCGGGCAGGGTGAATCCGTTTGCGATTGAGAAAGCAAAAACGCTCGGCTATTTGACTGAGCAATTACGCAGCAAAAATTGGGATGAATTTGCCGTCAATACGGCGCCGCATATGGACATCATCATCACCGTTTGCGATAACGCGGCGGGCGAGGTTTGTCCGATATGGCCGGGCCACCCGGCGACTGCACATTGGGGATTTCCGGATCCGGCCGCAGTCAGCGGCACGGATGCGCAGAAGCGCGCCGCGTTTGACAAAGTCTTCCACCAGATTCGTCATCGCGTGCAATTGCTCACCGATTTGCCGAACGAAAAACTTGTCCATCTGTCGTTGGCACAGGAATTAAAACGGATCGCGACGACAGAAAACCCGGCGGCGACTTGACGCCAACGTTATTGCAGCGCCTCGCCTCGGAGGCGCTGGGAACCGCCTTCCTGCTCGCCATCGTGGTCGGCTCGGGCATCATGGCCGAGCGCCTTGCGGGCGGCAACATGGCCATTGCGCTGCTCGCCAACACGCTTGCCACCGGCGCAGGATTGGTTGCGCTGATTCTGACCTTCGCGCCGATTTCAGCGCACTTCAATCCCGTCGTCACATTGATGGCTGCCACGCAAAAGGAAATGCCTTGGCGCGACGTGCCTGCATATGTAGCCGTGCAATGCGTCGGCGCGCTTGCGGGTGTCGCGGCGGCACACCTCATGTTCGGTCACGCACTGTTCACCGCGTCGACAAAAATACGCGCGAGCGCCGGCGAAATGTTTGCCGAAGCCGTAGCGACTTTTGGCCTGCTGCTGGTGATCGCGAGCGTCGCCAAGCATCGCGCCGCAGCACTCCCCTATGCCGTTGCCGCCTACATCACAGCGGCGTACTGGTTCACCGCCTCGACCAGCTTCGCCAATCCTGCGGTGACACTTGCGCGTGCGGTCACGGAATCGTTCGCCGGCATTCGGCCGGCCGATGCGCCTGCATTTATGCTGGCGCAATTGGCAGGCGTGGTTGCGGCACTGGTGGTGATTCGATTTTTGTTCGGCCCACGCGTCGAGGATTCGGTTGAGCGTGATCGCGGTCACGCAGCATTTGACAAGTGAGGCGACAGGATGGTGACAGCATGCTATTCGCGCTTACGTCAAACCGAACGAGCTCGACAGTATCGCCGCGCAGGCAGGAGCCGCGACGAAGTTGTTCCCCCTTTTCTAAAGGGGGAGCGAGGGGATTTGACGGTGGTGAAATTGGCGCAATACCTGCCACGTCCAAACAAAATCCCTCCCAGCCTCCCTTTAGAAAAGGGAGGAGTCAACGATCACGGCGTCGACATGCGTGCAGCAATGTTGCAAGCAGACGCAGGAGACGGGCATATATTCACAAAAAACACAAGCACCGGCGCGGCTTCCAGAGCATAAATGACCTGAAACGCCCGTCAATAGGCGATCTACGCGATAAAATGCTCGGGAATTACCCGATCAATCACAAGATCACACGATCACTCAGGCACCCGATACCCGCCCTCAATCCACGCCAGCGCACTCGTCTCGGTCAGCTTGAACGATGACGCCACGCGCACATTCGCAAGCGGTGGATCATCGCGTTTGCGCGTTTCTGTTGCGGTCAGCATCGCATACGGATTTTCTTCATCAGGGACGATGTCGAGCGTGACCGTCACCGTTGCGCCGCCACTGACGACGACCACTTTTTTATGTAGCGTCGCGTGCAGATGCTGCTCATGTCTGCGCCGGACTTCATAAGCCGTTTTCACCAGCGTGTGGAATGCAGTTGCATCAAGCGGCTTCGGGTTTTTCTTGTCGCGTCCCATCGTCCACGGCCCCACCAGCGCAGGCTCGGGCTCACCGTCCTTGGTCATCTCAACCGCCCAGCCCTCGTCATCCTCATTTTTGATCACGCGCGCCGTCCAGCCATCGTCAACCCAGAGGCGCGGCTCTTTGGGGGAGATTGGAATTGGTGTGTGGGCGTCGGTCATGTTGATTTTTTTCGGTTGAGAAGTGCGACAGGATAACTGGAAGTCGTCGTGTTCGGAGACGAAAGAATAAAACACACGAATACTTCTATCGCTGTCGTCGAGGTCGGCG
>JANMPY010000433.1:0-5897 GCA_031370095.1 Betaproteobacteria bacterium | reverse complement strand
TACCGCGAAGCGGAAAAGCATTCGTAATCGCTTTTAGCTCCGCCAGATTCACACCCTGACCGGCCTCCTGATTGCCCGACACCATGCTCGGAAAAGTGGTCGCCTCGGCCGTGGTGAGATTTAGGCGAATCGCCTCTTCGCGAAATTTTGCAGCAATCGGTTTATCGCTGATCACGACGCTATCAGCCGCGATCAGTTCATTCGCCTGCCGGTTCAGCGCCGACTCCACACGATCGGCAAAAAATGACACCGTCGTCACACTCATCACCGCAATCAGTAGCGCGACCAGCAACACGCGCGCCTCGGTCGATTTGGCGTTGCGGCGAAACATGCGCAAGGCAAGTTTGAGTTTGTTCATCATGAATCTACATCGCCATTTCGGCTTGCTGATCTTCGGTCGTGACGATGCCGGCGTCGATGTGCAAACGTCGCCCGCAGCGCGATGCCAAATCCAGATCGTGCGTAACAAGAATCAGTGTGGTGCCACGTTCACGATTGAGCTCAAACAATAAATCGATCATCACGCGTCCGGTCCTGGCATCGAGATTTCCGGTCGGCTCGTCGGCGAACAGCAACTTTGGCTCAGTCACAAATGCGCGCGCAATCGCCACCCGCTGTTGCTCACCGCCTGACAACTGCTTCGGATAATGCTTCACGCGTGCGCCCAAGCCCACACGATCCAGAATCGATCTGGCGCGACTCGCTGCGTCCACTACACCGCCAAGTTCCAGCGGCAGCATCACATTTTCCAGCGCGGTGAGCGACGGCAAAAGCTGAAACGACTGGAATACGAAGCCGACCAATCGCCCGCGCAATTTGGCGCGACCGTCCTCGTCGAGCGCGAATAAATCCTCATCATTGATGAAGACTTTTCCCTCGCTGGGACTGTCCAATCCTGCCATCAGCCCGAGCAGCGTCGATTTTCCCGATCCCGACGCGCCGACGACGGCGATGGTATCGCCCGCTTCAACGTTAAAATTGGCGCGGTTGACGATGACCAATTCGGCCTCGGAGGTGGTTATGCGTTTGGTGAGATGCTCGACGCGGACGATGAAGTTGCTGTTATTTTTCGGCTCTGGGGCATTCATATTATTTTTGGTGGTCAAGGTAGGCTTTGCCGAAAGATGCAGCGTTGATATTGTAGGACTGCGTGCAGGACTGCGGCCTTGAAAGTGGATAATGAAGTTCTGCGGTTATTTTTGTGTTGAAACTGAAATCAAAAAGACGGAAACAATATTATGAAGGTTGGCGTGAATCCGCTGTTTTCAAGATCTTTTGCCATCATGGTGCTTCTGACCATGCTGCTTGCGGCTGCGTTCCCATTGCGGGCAAAAGAAAGCACCAACGTACGCGAACGGGTGATGATTTATGGCGACAGCCTCTCTGCCGCCTATGGTATCAATCCAAGAGACGGCTGGGTCGCGCTGATGGGTGCAAAGTTGGCACCACGGGGGGTCATTGTGTTGAACGCCAGCGTGACTGGCGAGACCTCGCGTGGCGGGCTCGCCCGCATCAAGGCCGATTTGACACGGTTGAGCCCGACCATCGTCGTGTTGGCACTGGGCGCCAACGATGGCCTGCGCGGATTGCCGAACGCCGACACGCGCAAGAATCTCGATGCGATCATCAATGCTGCGCGCGCGGCGAGTGCGCGGGTGGTGTTGGTCGGCATCCAGATTCCACCGAACTACGGGCTCCAATACGCCACCGAATTCCGTGACATGTACCCCGAACTGGCGGCGATTTACAAGCTGCCGTTCGTGCCGTTTTTACTCGAAGGCTTCGCCGACAAACTCGAATTTTTTCAGGCTGATCGCGTACACCCGACGGCTGCGGCGCAACCGAAAATTGTCGATAACGTCACGCCGGCAATTTTGCAAGCCATCGCTACGACCAGCGGTGCCACGCGCAGATGAATGCGCCCGAAAGCGTGCAATTCACCCACCGTGCTCGAACTCAATCTGGCATGCAATCGCTGCCACTGACCCTCGCTGCACTCAACGATTTTGATTCGATCATCGACGTCAGAAGCCCCGGCGAATTCGCGCTTGACCACCTGCCGGGAGCAGTCAATCATCCGGTGTTGAACGATGCCGAGCGCGTTGCGGTCGGCACCATCTACAAGCAGGTCTCGGCGTTCGACGCGAAAAAAATGGGTGCTGCGATGGTCGCGCGCAATATCGGCGCGCAACTCGACGCGTCGTTTCGCGACAAGCCAAAAAACTGGAAGCCGCTGATTTATTGCTGGCGCGGTGGCTCGCGTTCGGGCGCGATGGCGCATGTTTTGCGCAGCGTGGGTTGGGGCGCGTTACAGCTTGAGGGCGGCTACAAGAGCTGGCGCGGACAGGTGATTGCTGATCTCGCCACGCTACCGGCGCAATTTCGCTACCACGTCATCTGCGGGCGCACGGGTTCCGGGAAAAGCCGTCTGCTCGAGGCCTTGGCCGATACCGGCGCGCAGGTTCTGGATCTGGAAAAATTAGCCGCACACAAAGGCTCGGTGCTGGGCGATCTGCCCGACGAGCCGCAGCCGCCGCAAAAACTGTTCGAAAGCCGCATCTGGGCGCAGCTGTCAGGCTTCGATGCAGCCCGACCCGTGTATGTGGAAGCGGAAAGCAAAAAGGTCGGCAACCTGCGCGTACCGCAGGCGCTCATCGCGTGCATGTGGACCGGGACTTGTTTTGAGGTGGTCACGCCAGCCCCGTTGCGGGCGCAATTGCTGCGCGAGGAATACGCGCATCTGATCAAAAATCGCGAGCTGCTTTTTTATAAGCTGGATTGTTTGCAAGCGCTGCATTCGGCGTCGCAAATCGAGGCTTGGAAAAATCTTGCCAACGCGTCGCGCTGGGATGAATTCGTTGCCGACATGCTGGAAAATCATTACGACCCGGCGTATGAGCGATCCATGTTTAACAACTACGTGCATGCGCGCCTGGCTGCGGCTCTGCCAACGGCGGATATTTCGGCCAAAGGTTTTGTGCGTTTGGGCGCTACGTTGCCGCGTTAGTCGGCGTTTGTGAAAAACCGCACATCAAGCCGATCAATAAGGTAAACTCGTTGAAAATCAGTGCCTAACCGCTGAAACCTGACTTCGATTCTAAGTTCAAATCTCGCACGGTCGACCTCTTTTTGCGAAAAAAATAATGCAAATCCGCCCCACCAAAATCGGCAAGTACAACATCATGTCCGAGCTGGGTCGCGGCGCGACGGCAGTCGTTTATTTGGGCGAGGATCAATTCAACGACCGCAAGGTGGCGATCAAGGTGGTGACGCCTGACGAGGGCATGGGTGACGAGGAGGCGCGGCGATTCGAAAAGCTGTTTTTGAATGAAGCGGCGATGGTTGGCAAAATGTCTCACCCCAATATCGTTGGCGTTTATGACGCGGTGATCGAAGGTGAAAACCGCTACATCGTGATGGAATATGTGGGCGGCGGATCACTCAAAAAATTCTGTACCGAAACAAATTTGCTGCCCGTCCGCCAGGCGGTGCTGATCATTTTCAAAGCTTGTCGCGCGCTCGATTATGCGTTCCAGAACGGTGTGATTCACCGCGATATTAAATCCGCGAATATTCTGCTATCCGAGCGCGACGACATCAAGATTTCCGATTTCGGCACCGCGCAAATCTCACAGGCGACGCATACCCAGATCGATGGTTTCGTCGGTTCGCCCGCCTACATGGCGCCAGAGCAAATCAACGAAGAGCCACCGTCGGTGCAGACTGATATTTATTCACTCGGTGTAACGATGTACGAGTTGCTCGCCGGACGGCTGCCGTTTCAGGCCGCCAACTCGGTCGCGATGATCAACAAAATTCTTAACGACACCGCCACACCGCTGAAAACGATTCGGCCTGATATTCCCGATGAATTGGTGGCAATCGTCGAAAAAGCCATGGCCCGCGATCCCTCGAAGCGCTATCCCGCGTGGTACGCGATGGCGCGCGATCTCGCCGATACTTTTCCGCAGTTGGAAAAGTACTCTTTCGAGATTTCATCGGCGGAGAAATTCAATGCCTTGCGCAAACTCGATTTCTTTCGCGATTTTCGTGATTCCGAGCTGTGGGAAGTGCTGCGTGGCGCCATCTGGGAAAATCATTCGCGCGAGCAGGGCCTGCTACTCGAAGGCGATGTCGGTCATGCGTTTTTCATCATTGTTTCCGGCCAGGTGAAAGTCATCAAGGACGATAAGCTTCTGAACGTGCTGAAAGACGGCGACTGCTTCGGCGAGATGGCCTATCTCTCCGGCGACAAGGCGCGACGCACCGCCTCGATCATTGCCGTATCTGAGGTGCAATTGCTGCGCATCCAGGATGTACAGTTGGAACAGTTATCGGACGCGTGCCAGTTGCGCTTCAATCGCCAATTTTTGAAGACCCTGATCGAGCGTCTCGCGTGGACCAGCAATGTTTTGGCGCAAGTAAAAAAATAATCCACCTCGCGCAAAGGTGGTCGCAGCTTGATTCGTAATTCCGTTCCAACGCATTCGTCAGAGTGAGCTCATCATGCAAAAATTCCAAGGTTTGTCGATCAAAAGCACCCTCGCGATATTTGCGGGCATCGTCGCGGTGATTTTTATCGTGGTCGGCGTGATCGCCTACCGCGCGGTCGCCTCCTTTCAAGGCACACTGGAAAATTCAACCACGAACGCCAGTTTGCTGCGCGCCACCGGTGACGCCAAGCAGATGCACCATGCGATACGCGCTGACGTGGTCACCTTTTTGCTGGCGTTCGAGCGCGGTGAAACAGAGACGATGGAACGCAGCGAGAAAGCGCTCACCGGCCACAAGAAAGATTTCGTGGCAGCGATGACGCAGCTTGGCAATGCCAGAAGCGCATCCACCGAAGCCCGCGCCGCCATCGATGCGCTCAAGCCCTCCATTGAGGCCACCGTCTCTCAGGCAGATCGCATGCTGGTTACGGCCAAGGCAAACCTGATCGGCGCAATTGCCGAGATTCCTGAATTCGAGAAATCAACCAATGTCACTGCGGCACAATTGGAAAAACTTTCCGCGCAAGCCGATAAGGATAACGGCGCGTTTGCGCGTGACAGCCAATCGCTGGCTGGTGAGACGGCGGCGATCGTTTCCATTGCCGTGCTGCTCGGTCTGGTTGGGCTCGCCGTCGCCTCGTGGTGGACTTACCGTATGATCTCCAGGCCCATTCAACAGGTGCTGCGCGCGACCGAGATCTTGCGAGCCGGCGAAGGCGATCTCACCCGCAAAATCCCCGACATGCCAGGCGAGTTTGGTGCGGTGTCAATATCCATGAATGGCTTCGTCAGCCAATTGCACGATCTGGTCGCACAGGTTGCGCTCAACGCCAGTGAAATCGCCAATGCCGCCAGACAGATTAGCGCCGGCAACACCGATCTTTCCGCACGCACCGAAGAGCAAGCCTCCACACTCGAACAAACCGCGTCGAGCATGGAGCAATTTACCGCCACCATCCGTCAAAACGCCGAGAACACCAAGCTCGCCAATGGCCTCGCACTGAGTGCATCCGACGCCGCGCGCAAGGGTGGCGGCGTGGCGATCAAGGCGGTCGAAAAAATGGCCGCGATCAATTCGAGCTCGCGCAAAATCGGCGAAATCATCAGCGTCATTGATTCGATTGCATTCCAGACCAATATCCTTGCACTCAACGCCGCCGTGGAAGCCGCGCGCGCGGGCGAGCAAGGCCGGGGATTTGCCGTGGTCGCCGCCGAGGTGCGTGCGCTTGCGCAACGCAGCGCTGCCGCTGCCAAGGAAATCAAGGAACTCATTCACAACACGGTCGATCAGGTCGGCGACGGTACAACATTAGTCAACGAGGCGGGCAATTCCATGCAGGGCATCGTGGTCGGTATCCAGCAGGTAACCGAAATCATCAACGAAATTTCGGTTGCCTCCCACGA
>JANMPY010000395.1:0-1784 GCA_031370095.1 Betaproteobacteria bacterium | reverse complement strand
GGATTCAGGCGGGTGAGACGACAAGAGTTCATTCATATAAAATGACGGCTTAATCTTGTTCTTTACTGAAAATTAAAATGCATCCGATGTTAAACATCGCCGTGAAAGCGGCGCGCCGTGCCGGTGCCGTCATCAGTCGCGCTTCCAATGATCTGGACAAGCTCACCGTCGAGCTGAAAGCGCCAAACGATTATGTCTCCGAGGTTGACCGCGCGGCCGAGGCCGCCATCATCGAGGTGCTTAAAACGGCATATCCCCAGCATAGCATTCTTGCCGAAGAGTCCGGCGAGACCAAAACTGAATCCGATTACCAGTGGATCATCGATCCTCTCGACGGCACCACCAATTTTCTACACGGCTTCCCGCAGTATTGCGTGTCGATTGCGCTGGCCGTCAAAGGCGCAGTCACGCAGGGCGTAATTTACGATCCGACCCGCAACGAATTGTTCACCGCCTCCAAAGGTGGTGGTGCCTTTTTGAATGATCGCCGCATTCGTGTTTCCAAAAAAATCCTGCTGCAAGAGTGCCTGATCGGTACCGGTTTCCCGTCACGCGAAATGCACAACTTTGATCGCTACATCGCCATGTTCAAGGACCTGACACCGAAGTGCGCCGGTATTCGTAGACCCGGTGCCGCCGCGCTTGATCTGGCGTACGTCGCGTGCGGGCGCTACGATGGCTTTTGGGAAATGGGCTTGAGTCCGTGGGATATGGCGGCGGGCGCGTTGATGATTAAAGAATCGGGCGGCCTGGTGACCGATTTTGCAGGCGAAGACGATTATCTGAAGTCCGGCCAAATCATTTGTGCCACGCCGAAAGCGTTTCCCGCGTTGCTGCAAATCGTTCAGTCGCACAACTAATATCGCGCGGCTGCCATGCATCGCATCGTCATTATCGGTGGAGGTGCTGGCGGTCTTGAATTGGCCACGCGGCTTGGCGACAAATTCGGCAGGCGCAACATCGCGAAGGTCACGCTGATTGATCGCAGCCGCACCCATTTGTGGAAACCGCTGCTGCACGAAGTTGCGGCTGGCAGCATGGACATCCACGCCCACCAACTCGATTATCTGGCGCAGGCGCGGTGGCATCACTTCACGTTTGTGCTCGGTGCGCTGGAAGGACTGGATCGGACGCAGCGTGCGGTGAAAGTCAGTGAGGTGCGCGATGACACCGACGATGTGGTATTGCCTGCGCGGCAAATTGAATACGACACGCTCATCATCGCCATCGGCTCGCAATCGAACGACTTCGGCATCCCCGGCGTGCGTGAACACGCGTTCACCATCGACAACTCCTGGGACGCGCATTTATTTCATCGCCGTCTCGTCAACGCCTGCTTCAAAGCCAACTTTGCCAACGATGGTCGGGTGCTCAATATTGTCATCGTCGGTGCCGGTGCCACCGGTGTCGAGCTGGCGGCCGAATTGCACAACACCACGCGGGTGCTGGCGGCATACGGGCTCGACCATTTCGATCCCGAGACACAAATCAAGCTCACCATCGTCGAGGCAGGGCCGCGCATTCTCGCCGGGCTGCCCGAATATCTGGCTGAGGCAACCCACGATATTCTCACCAAGTTGCATGTCAAGGTGCTGTGCATGGAGCAGGTCATCGGCGCACGTGCAGGTGCGCTTGACACCGCGTCGGGAAAATCTTTACCCGCTGACTTTGTGGTCTGGGCGGCAGGAGTGCGTGCGCCGGATGTGCTCAAGGATCTCGACGGCCTGGAAATGAATCGATTGAATCAACTCGTCGTGTTGCAGAGTTTGCAAACTACACACGAC
>JANMPY010000354.1:0-4764 GCA_031370095.1 Betaproteobacteria bacterium | reverse complement strand
AGGGCCGGCCCCGCTCGTCCCTGTCGCGCCATCTGGTAGCCATCCAGCGCGGTGACTACCGATGATGATTCACCCGGAATGTTGATCAGAATCGCCGTGGTCGAGCCGCCATATTGCGCGCCGTAGTAAATACCGGCCAGCATGATAAGCGACGATTCCGGCGGCAACGTGAATGTTGCGGGCAGCAGCATCGCGATGGTGGCCACCGGACCGATACCGGGCAACACGCCAATCAATGTGCCAAGCAGGCAACCAACCAGACAGTACATTAAATTATTAAGCGTCAGCGCGACACCGAAGCCGAGCGAAAGATTTGCAATGAGTTGATCCATCGTCGTCGTCCCCTAACCGGTGATGAAAGTTGGCCAGATCGGGAACGGCAATTTCAAGCCGTACACAAACACGGCAATTGAGCCAGCCGCCAGGATGACGCTCGATATGATTGCCTCTTTCCATCGATGTTCATGCCCGCCAAACGACGAGATCAACACCAACAATATGATCGCGATGACAAGGCCCACCAGCTTGGCCGTCAGGCCGAAGACCACGAAGCCCGACAACACCCAGATCAGCGGTCGCCATGCAAATTTGGTGATCGGCCCGCCGGTGGTACGCAGCGCCACCACCACAATAATCAGACCCAGTACGCCCATCACCAGCCCGAGTACAAACGGGAAATAGCCGGCACCCATTCGGCTAGAGGTGCCCATGGGATATTCGTAAATTTTAACGATGGCAGCGAACGCAAAGCCAATGACGGCAAACATGACGCCCGACCAGAAATCTTTTGGATTTTTTAACAAGTGCCCTCCCCTGATTGACATACTATTTTTACGGATTCTAGCACTGCCATAGAAGTGTGCCCGGCTACTTCAGCAGTCCCATCCGCTTGGCCGTTTCGGTGTAGACCTTTGCGCGTTCGGCCATGAATGCGGCCATTTTGTCGACGCCAATATCGACCAGCTCAAATCCGCCATCGGCCATGCGCTTCTGAAAGTCGGCGTCTTTGTTGATGTCGAGACAGATGTCGGAAACCTGCTTGCGCATTTCGACCGAGGCGGACTTCGGCAACGCAATGCCGCGGTAAGCGCCGTCGACCCAATCGATGCCGAGCTCTTTGAACGTTGGCACATCCGGAAATTGCGGGTGACGCTTTTCAGTGGCGATCGCCAGCATGCGGGTGGTGCTTTTTTGCGCAATCGCCAGCGTCACATACGACATCGCCATGCTGACGTGCCCGCCCAGCAACGAGGCGACCAGATCGCCGGTGCCTTTGAATGGCACGTAGGTGGTTTTGATCCCGGCTGCGCCATTGAATCTCTCGGTTGCAAGATGATTCGCCGAATTGGTACCGGATCCCGCGATGGTGACGGCACCGGGCATGCTCTTGGCCGCCTTGACCAAATCCTGATAGGTTTTGTATGGGCTTTCCGAACGCACCACAATCGCGTCCGGCGTGTAGTGATAGAAGCAGACGTTTTGAATATCCTCGGTTTTGTATTGCACCACGCCCTCCAGCGGCTGCAGCACCAGATGCGGCAGATTGGTACTCATCCAGGTGTAGCCGTCTCCGGGAAATGTATTTGTTTGCGACCAGGCCAGCGCACCGCCCGCCCCCGGCTTGGATTCAATGACCATTTCCTGATTGAATTTTTTCTTGAATACCAGTTGCTGAAATCGCCCCGCGATATCGGATTCACCGCCCGGCGCGAACGGGATGATGTAGCGCACCGGTTTCTCGGGATAGGCCGCGTGGGTGGGCGCGACTGCGACAAAAATTCCTGCGAGCAACAAACCGACCAGTGATATTTTCATGATTCCTCCACATTATTTTTTGATTCCCCTCCACCGGGCTAGGGTCAGAGGCAATTTACGCCAACAGGTGCTGCCTTTCCCGGCAAATCTTACAACGCCTCCGCAATCGCCTGACCCACCTCCTGCGTACTCGCACTGCCACCCATGTCACGCGTACGCGGCCCCTCAACCAGCACCGTCTCAATCGCTTTCACAATAGCATCCCCCGCCGCTTTGTGCCCAAGATGTTCGAGCATCATGGCACCCGACCAAATCTGGCCGATGGGATTGGCGATATTTTTGCCGTAAATATCCGGCGCACTGCCGTGTACCGGCTCAAAGCAGGACGGAAATTCGCGTTCAGGGTTCAGGTTCGCCGACGGCGCGATACCGATCGTGCCGGTGCATGCGGGCCCCAGATCGGAAAGAATATCGCCAAATAAATTGGAGCCCACCACCACGTCGAACCAATCCGGATGCTGCACAAAATGTGCGCACAAAATATCGATGTGGTACTGGGATGTTTTGATATCCGGGTAAGCCGCCGACATTTCCTTGAAGCGCTCATCCCAGTACGGCATGGTGATGGCGATGCCGTTCGACTTGGTCGCCGAGGTCACGTGCTTCTTCTTTCTCGTTTTCGCCAACTCAAACGCAAACTTCAAAATGCGATCCACGCCGCGCCGCGTAAATATTGTCTGCTGCATGCAAATTTCCTGCTCGGTGCCACCGTACAGCCGCCCGCCGATGGACGAATATTCGCCTTCGTTATTTTCGCGCACCACCCAGAAATCAATGTCCCCCGGTTTGCGCCCCACCAATGGCGAAGGCACACCTGGCATCAGGCGCACCGGACGGATGTTGGCGTAGAGCTGAAATTCGCGGCGGATCGGAATCAGCAGGCCCCACAGCGAAACGTGATCCGGCACCGTCGGAAAGCCCACCGCGCCGAGATAGATCGCATCGTGATGGCGAATTTCTGCGAGACCACCGTCAGGCATCATCTTGCCGTGAAGCGCGTAGTAGTCGCAACTCCACGGCTTTTCATCGAACTGAAATTGAATGTCGAATTTGCGGCCAGCGGCCTCAAGCACGCGGATGCCCTCCGGCACGACTTCTTTACCGATGCCGTCACCTGCGATGACGGCGATTTTATGTTTGCTCAAGACGCACTCCGTTGGCGGTTATGTCCAAAGCGTTTTACCACATGAGCCGATCATGATCCTTGATTTTTGGCCAGCACGGCATTTAGTCCCGTTCACCCGGGAGAGAGCCAGGACGGGTGCAAGGGGAAAACGTCGTACAACACAAGCATCGGCGCGATATTTCAGTTAGCGATTGAGTGTGCCAACTCAACATACAAACCCTATAGGCGGCGCGGCTTTCAAGACTGTTTATGCCTGTGAAGCCCGCTGCTGCTAGAGTTTATATTATTTTTGCAGGATACCAGTAACGCATATCTACTTCGGCAAATACTGCAGCGGATCCAGCGGCTTGCCTTGTTTGCGGATCTCAAAATGCAGCTTCACCTGATCTGCATCGCTCGAGCCCATCTCGGCGATCTTCTGACCCTTTTTTATTTCCTCACCTTCGGTCACGAGAATTTTCTCGTTATGCGCGTAGGCCGAGAGCCAGGTGGCGTTGTGTTTGATGATGACGAGTCGGCCATAGCCGCGCAGACCGGCGCCGCTGTAGACGACCTTGCCGGGTGCCGACGCAAGCACCGGCGTGCCCTTGATGCCCGCAATATCGATGCCTTTATTGACCTCTGTATACATGGCGACGATCTTGCCTTTTGGTACCGGCTGAATCGGCCATGCCCACTCGACATCATCGCCGGCGGGCGGCGCGATGACGACACTCACCGGTGGCGCCACTTGCGTGGGCGCTACGGGCAACGCATTTGCTGGTACAGATGCCGCTACAGCGCCAGCAGATTCTGCCAACGCCTTTGCGTACGCCGCGTCGGTATACGCAAGCTTGGTTGCTTTCGGCTCAGTCTTTAATTTGTCGGAATTGACCTGCGGCGTCGCAGCAGGTGTTGGCACATTGGTGAAAATCAGTGGCGCAGTGACGGGCGCGCCGGGCTGCGGCTGCGTTGATGATGTAGATGCGGATGAAGTCGCAGAAATATCGTTGACGCTACCGGGTGCAGTCAGTCGAAGAGTTTCACCGAGCTTGATCGCGTTCGGATTCTCGAGGTTGTTCCATGCGGCGAGTTCGCGATAATCGAGGCCATTGGCGAGCGCAACGCTGATCAGCGTATCGCCCTTTTGGATGGTGTGAATCTTGCCATCGGCAGGCTTTGCGGCTTGAACCGTTGCGGGCTTGGTTTCCGGTTGTGAGGCCTTTGGTGCAACGGCCACCGCAGGCGCGCGCGCGTCCGATACCGGCGCCGGTCGCCGCGCGGCGCACGCGGTGAGCGTCGCTGCAATCACCATCACCAACAAATAACGCATCGAAAAATTCATGGACTTGCAGCCAGCTTTCTAATCACAAAATGCCCGGCACCAGCGGCACGAAGCGCACATCATGCACCACTTTTTCGCTGAATCCCTCGGCCGTGCGATCAATCACCGTGAGCTTTTGTGTTTCCGAATCCTTGCCAACCGGCAACACCATCCGCCCGCCCACGACCAGTTGCTGCTTCAACTCAACGGGCACGTAGGTCGCAGCAGCAGTCATGATGATGCCGTCGTACGGCCCGCCATCGGCATAACCAAAGTGCCCGTCGGCGTGCTTGAAAATAATATTGAAATATCGCAAATCACGCAGCGTGCGGCGCGCCTTGTCCATCAACGGCGCAATGCGCTCAACGGTGTACACCTCTTTGGCTAATTTCGCGAGTACCGCAGTCTGATAGCCGCAGCCGGTGCCGATCTCCAACACTTTTTTCGGCGTGCCGTTTTCGCACAACAGCTCGGTCATGATCGCGACAATCTCCGGCGTGGAAATCGTTTGCCCGTGTCC
>JANMPY010000351.1:0-2031 GCA_031370095.1 Betaproteobacteria bacterium | reverse complement strand
CGCTCATCGCATTTCTGAAGACTTTTTAAGCGACCGACCCGACGCGCAATTATGGACAGCTATGAATACATCGTGGTTGGTTCCGGTGCCGGTGGCGGTACGGTCGCTGCGCGACTGGCCGAGTCTGGGCGCACGGTACTGCTGCTTGAAGCGGGAAGCGACGCGAAGGCGGTAGGCAACGGCGGTGCGTCTCTGTCTGAAGATGAAAGCTGCCGGGAGCAATACGACGTGCCCGCCTTCCATCCATTCGCTTCTGAAAATACCAGGATGGCTTGGAATTTTTACGTGCGGCATTACGCCGATGCAACGCAACAGAAGCGTGATGATAAATACCAGGAAACTTATAACGGCAGGCGCGTGGACGGCGTCCTGTATCCGCGCGCAGGCACGCTTGGGGGCTGTACCGCGCACAACGCCATGATCACGGTGTATCCGCATAATGCCGACTGGGATCACATCGCGCAGCTGACAGGCGATAGAAGCTGGAGTGCGCACAACATGCGCAAACGTTTCGAGCGTCTGGAGCGCTGTAAGCATCGTGCATTTCCTTATCGCTGGATGAGCAAACTCTTCGGCATTAATCCGACCCGGCACGGCTGGGATGGATGGCTGCACACAGAAAAAGCCATACCGACTGCTGCACTGGGCGACCACGTGCTCATCAAGGTTTTGAGCCATGCAGTTGAGGCGGTGCTCCTGCGCAGCAAAAATCCCCTTGAGTCTTTGCGCCGATTTGTGAGGGGTCAGGCGGACCCAAATGACTGGCGCTTCGTCAACGCCAACGCAGAGGCAATTTGCTATACGCCACTGGCGACCAACAAGCACCAGCGCATGGGCACGCGCGAACGCGTGCAGGACATTGCCGAACGCTTTCCCGAACGGCTTCACATCGAACTGAACGCACTCGTGTCGCGGGTCATACTTAATACATCCAATCAGGCTGTCGGCGTTGAATACCTTAAAGGCGAGCGCCTCTATCGCGCGCACAGCACGGCAAGCCCGACCGAAGGCGAGCGCCGCGAGGCGCGCGCATCGAGAGAAGTCATTCTCGCGGGTGGTGCTTTCAATACGCCGCAGCTTTTGATGCTCTCAGGTATCGGCCCACGCGAAACGCTGTCGAAGTTTGGCATTCCCGTGCATGTCGATTTGGCGGGTGTGGGAAAAAATCTGCAGGATCGATACGAGGTGGGCGTCGTTCACCGCATGGATTTTGACGAATGGGAAGTGCTGCGAGGTGCCGGTTTCAAGAATGGAGATGCGCAATTCGCCGACTGGCAAAGCCGTCGCCGTGGCGTTTACGCAACCAACGGTGCGGTGCTGGCGATGATCAGGCGATCCATGCCCTCACGGGCGTTGCCGGATCTGATTTGTTTCGCGCTGCTGGGTTCATTCAGGGGCTATTTCCCCGGCTATTCCGCGCTGTTTTCGTCGCATCGCAACTACCTGACGTGGGCCATCCTCAAGGCGCACACCAACAACCGCAAAGGCGAAGTTACCCTGCGCTCGGCCGATCCGCGCGATATGCCCGAGATCAATTTCCACTACTTCAACGAAGGTACAGATGATGGTCAAGAGGATCTTGATTCCGTCGTTGAGGGGATCAAGTACGTACGCCAAATGATGCTGCCGCTAAAAAAAACCGGGCTCATGGCAGAGGAGGAAATTCCCGGTGCTGCCGTGCAGTCCGACGACGCGTTGCGACAGTTCGTGAAAGACAAGGCCTGGGGACATCACGCTTCCTGCACCTGCCCGATTGGCCCTGCTGCAAGCGGCGGCGTGCTCAGCACCGATTTTCGCGTACACGGCACCGGCAGGTTGCGGGTGGTCGATGCGTCCGTGTTCCCGCGCATTCCGGGCTTTTTCATTGCGAGCGCCGTGTACATGATTGCAGAAAAGGCGGCCGAGGCGATTCTCGTTGACGCAGGACTGCGACCAAATGAGGGGTGACACCGATACCACTCGCAATGCACCAGCCACTACAGGAGGTTTCAATATGGCCACAAACTATT
Source organism: Betaproteobacteria bacterium (assembly GCA_031370095.1). Taxonomy (GTDB): domain Bacteria; phylum Pseudomonadota; class Gammaproteobacteria; order Burkholderiales; family Usitatibacteraceae; genus UKL13-2. The sequence continues at coordinate 22 of JANMPY010000351.1, read as the reverse complement.
CCGACAAACCACACCCCATGCG
>JANMPY010000340.1:0-1842 GCA_031370095.1 Betaproteobacteria bacterium | reverse complement strand
GCGAAAGACGCGATGGATGTGCTTGATATTGCCATGGCGAATAACGAGCTGGAGGATTGATTTGAGCGCATCAACACTCACCCTCCAAACCATCCGCGAAGCCTACGCCCGCATCCAGCCGCACATTCACCGCACACCGGTGTTATCGAGCAGCATTTTGAATGCGCAACTCGGCGCGGAAATTTTTTTCAAGTGCGAAAATTTCCAAAAAGTGGGCGCATTCAAAGCGCGCGGTGCGTGCAATGCGGTGCTGTCCTTGACCGATGCTGAAGCCAGGCGCGGTGTCGTTACACACTCGTCCGGCAATCACGGCGCGGCTCTGGCGTGGGCGGCGAGACTGCGCGGCATCAAGGCGACCGTGGTCGTGCCAGACAATGCGCCAACGCCCAAGAAGCGCGCCATTGCTGCCTATGGAGCCGATGTCGTTTATTGTGCGCCAACGGTTGTGGCACGCGAAGCGGCAGTGGCACAGTTGATTGAGAAGCACGGTTATTTTTTGATCCATCCATTCGATAACGATCAGGTTATTGCAGGGCAAGGCACGGCCGCGCTTGAGCTGCTCGATGAAAAACCGGATCTCGATATGGTGATTTCGCCGCTCGGCGGTGGCGGCTTGCTGTCGGGTACATCGATTGCTGCGAAGGGGCTAAAGCCCGCAATAAAAGTATTTGGTGCAGAGCCGCTTGGCGCTGATGATGGCTATCGCTCGTTCACAACTGGCGTGCGCGTGACGGAGCAAACGCCGCAGACGATTTGCGACGGCTTGCGCACGGTGTTGAGTGAACGCACCTTCAACATCATTCGCGCCAACGTCGATGGCATCGGCGTGGCATCGGAACAGAACGTCATCAAGGCCATGCGCATGACGTGGGAGCTGCTTAAAATCATCATCGAATCTTCCTGCTCGCCGCCGCTCGGCGCGATCCTTGAAGGAAGTATTGATGTGAAAGGAAAACGCGTCGGCATTATTCTGACCGGCGGAAATGTTGATCTCGATAAACTACCCTGGCAAACATGAAACTAATCTCATCTCCCGACTCACCATCGCCGTCGGGTCATTATTCTTCTGCCGTCGTGCATAACGGCATTATTTACGTCTCGGGACAGTTACCGCGTGTGCCGGGCAAGCCCGGTGATTTCGCGCCTGCGACCATTGAAGAGCAGACGCGTCAGGCGCTACTCAATGCGGAGGGTGTGTTGCTTGCGGCAGGATCGCGGCGTGATCTCGTGTTGCGCTCGACGCTGTACGTATCCGACATCGCCTATTGGGCGGCAGTGAATGCCGAATACGCCGCGTTTTTCGGCACACACAAACCGGCGCGTGCGATCGTGCCAGTCGGCAATTTTCGCAACGGGTTTCTGATCGAGATTGATATGATTGCCGCAGTCGCTTAGCTCGACTATTGCACGGCCATCGCTTCAATCGCGTCGGATGGATAAAGATTCACACCCCGCTTATTGGAGAGCGCCGCTTTCACCATGGCGCGTGCAATCGTTTCTGCGTTGATCGGTCGATATTTTCGCGCAGGTCCCAACATCAATACGCTCATCGCGCTGAATGCCGCAATACCAAGCTTTTCTGCGGGTCGTTGCTGACTGCGTTCGCCGAGGATGAGCGAGGGCTGGAAAATATGCAGCGCTTCAAAGCCGATTTCGCGTAACGCATTTTCCATTGCGCCTTTCACGCGGCTATAAAAAATCGGTGAGCGTGCGCTGGCGCCAAGAGAGCTGATCACCAAAAACCGTTTCGCGCCTGCCCGCCTGGCGGCGCGCGCAAAGTTGACGACGAATTCAAAATCGACTTTGTGAAACGCTGCTTGCGAGCCTGCTTTCTTGATGGTG
>JANMPY010000295.1:0-4957 GCA_031370095.1 Betaproteobacteria bacterium | reverse complement strand
GATGAAAGCGCTCACAGCAGAGTTGAACGCGAACAAAAATATTTATGCGGCCGTCATCACCGGCTTCGGTGAAAAATTCTTTTCGGCCGGCGCCGATCTGAAACGCTTTCAAGGTGACAAAGTTGCTGCGCGCGAATTCATTGCGCTCTTTGGCGCAGCGTTCGAAGCGTTCATGAATGCTCGCTTCGTGACGATTGCCGCGATCAACGGCTACGCCATGGGCGGCGGGCTCGAATGCGCGCTCGCGTGCGACATGCGCATCGCGGAGAGCCATGCACAAATGGCGCTACCCGAACCTGCGGTGGGGCTGTTACCCGCTGGATGCGGTACGCAAAATTTGCCGTGGCTGGTCGGTGAAGGCTGGGCTAAACGCATCATCCTTACCGGCGAACGGGTGAACGCCGAAACCGCTTTGCGTATCGGGCTGGTGGAAGAGGTCGTCGACAAAGGTAAAAGTTTAGCGGCGGCAAAAACAATGGCCGAACGCGTTGCGGGCTTGAGTCCGAAGTCGGTGGAATTCTGTAAATCGCTTATCCACAGCGCGCGCAACGGCGTGCCGCGCAGCGCAGGTCTATCAATGGAGCGCGAGCGATTTATGGATCTGTTCGATTTTGAGGATCAGAAAGAAGGCGTCGCTGCGTTTCTGGAGAAGCGGAAACCGCAGTGGAAAAATAATTGATGTTCAAGTTGCTGCCCACAACTGAATCGAGGTTTTTCCCCCTTTCTTAAAGGGGGATAGAGGGGGAGAGCGAAGCGAAGGGGCAGTTCGGTCGCAGAAATCCAATGATACCAATTTGCAAGCACCCGAAATCCCTCCCGGCCTCCCTTTAAGAAAGGGAGGAACCTGTAAAATAATCGTCGACATCTCCCATGAATTCATCCCACGCCAACGGCGAAATCACCGTCGATATTCGTAACCGCGTCGCCCATCTCACGCTCAATCGGCCACAAGCGCTGAACGCACTTTCCCACGACATGATCCTGTCGATGGCGGATTTATTCACGCGCTGGACGAAAGACCAAACCGTCAACGCCATCGTCATGCGCGGCGCGGGTGAAAAATCTTTTTGCGCAGGCGGCGACATCCGCACACTGCGCGAGAGCGCACTCAATGGCGGCACGCAGCACCACGATTTTTTCATTGACGAGTATCGGCTCGATTACCAGCTGCACCGCTACGTAAAACCCGTCATCTGCGTGCTCGACGGCATCGTCATGGGTGGTGGCATGGGCATCGCGCAGGGTTCGGGATTTCGCATCGTCGGGCCCAAGACAAAAATGGCGATGCCCGAAACCGGTATTGGATTATTCCCGGATGTCGGCGGAAGTTATTTTTTGTCACGCTCACCGGTGGGGCTTTATCTTGGCCTGACCGGGCAAATGATGAAAGCGGCCGATGCAATCCATGCCAATTTGGCGGATAAATTTATGACAACAGACGCGATCACAGCGCTAGTCCAAAAATTGGATTCGTTGAAATGGGGCGCAAACCCTGCGGACAATATCGCGAAGTTGATCGATGCAGCGGCGACCACGCCGACGGACGCCGCCACGTTGGCACCACTGCAAACCGCGATCAACGAACACTTCGCGCCGCAAAAATCTGTCGCCCAAATGATCGCGTCGCTTGAAGCTGAATTGCGTCCCGAATTCAAAACGTGGGCGGCGCATACCGCCGCCGTGCTTAAAACCCGTTCACCAACATTGCTCGAAGTCACGCGCCGCCAGCTCAATCGCGGTGGCAAAATGTCGCTCGCCGAATGCTTTCGCATGGAGCTCGGCATCGTCTTTCACTGCTTTGAACACGGCGACCTGATGGAAGGCATTCGCGCCGTCATTATTGACAAGGATAATCAGCCCCGATGGAATCCTGCAACATTGGCTGCACTCGATCCCGACGTGGTGGCAGCATTTTTTGCACCGCGCTGGAATGTTGAGAATCATCCGCTCGCAAATCTTGAACGTCTTTTTGGATAAATATTATGCGTCTCGTCACTTATCAAATACTCAACACCACTCTGCTCAAAACCGGCATCCAGATCAGCAAGGATGAAGTACTCGACATCGCCGCCGAGGCTACCGCGCGCGGTTCGAAACTCTGGGTCAACACAATGCTGGAAATTATTGCTGGTGGCGAAGCGGTGATGACGTTGCTGCGCGACATTGAAGCCAACCCAAAGACTGCGCCGATCATGCTCAACAAAGCGCTGTTAAAAGCGCCGATTCCGCGCCCGCTGAAAAATGTATTTTGTGTGGGCTGGAATTATCTCGAACATTTTGAGGAGGGCGGTGCCAAGCTCGAAGACAAGCGCGAGCTGCCGACCTGGCCGGTGTTTTTTTCCAAAGCACCCACTGCTGTGAACGGCCCATACGATGTCATCCCGTACGACGCCAACATTTCCACGCAACTCGATTGGGAGGTCGAGCTCGGCGTCATCATCGGCAAGAGCGGCAAAAATATTTCCGAAGCCGATGCGATGAGCCATGTGTTCGGCTATACCGTCATCAATGATGTGACGTGGCGGGACATTCAGCGCCGTCACGGCGGCCAGTGGGACAAGGGCAAGAGCCTCGATGGCACTTGTCCGATGGGACCATGCATCGTCACGGCTGATGCCATCGAGCACACCAATCTTCACCTTACCTGCCGCGTCAATGGCGTCACCAAGCAGGATTCAAACACCAAACATTTGTACTTCAAACTGCCGCGCCTGATTCACGATCTGTCGCTCGGCCAGACGCTCGAAGCTGGCGATATTATTTCCAGCGGCACACCAGAAGGGGTCGGTTTTGCGCGCACGCCGCCGGAATTCATGAAGGCGGGCGACTTGCTGGAGACTGAAATTGCAGGCATCGGCGTGATGCGAAATCCGATTGGTGCGATGTAGAAAAGTCTAGCACTGGAAAGGCTCTTGGCGGCATTTTGGCCTGCGATGCCCGCCAATTCTTGACATCGCTTTTGTTTGTTCTGAAAAGGCGCACTACGTCAGGCAATCAATCCTTGCCGCCGCGCGCCGCGCCCCAATACCCATGCCATCCCCGGGCCAATCAATACGCCCGCCACCGCCAATGGTAGCCACCGCCAGTGACCATTCATGCAAACCGCAACACCGGCCCAGCCGAAGCCGCCAAGCGATTCCAGAATGTTGACGACGACATTGCCTTTGGCGCGTTTTTTCATATCGCGCCGGTCGCCCTGCCGCGGATTCCAGACCTGGCACAATGCCGCCGAGATCATTCCACCGCCACTGCAAAATACCAGCACGAATGCCGCGTACGCATCGCGCGTGAGCCAGTACAAAGCCAGCGGCGCCAGCAACGCCATCACCGGCACGACCGCTGCAATCGCTTTGATCCAGCGCACACGATTGATCGCAATGGGTGCAGTGCCGATCAATTCGGGCGCGTCTTCAGCAGCAATGGTGAGCCAGGCCAGATTGCCTGCCAGCATTGAGGTGATCATGACAAATCCCGGCACCAGCAGCCACTCGTTGCGCTCACTCCGGAAACCTAAAAACAATAACGGGATCAAATAAAGAATCTGCAATAGCGTCCGCGAAATAATCTGCGGATCGCGAGCGATGAGCTTCCATTCTTTCACCAGCAAGTTCGCGATCAGTCCGCTGCGGAAATGGCGCTGCGTCGTATTTGCGTGGCGTTGCGACTTGGTGCTGCCACCGGTCGTCGTCTCCTGCGTGCCGCTGACGAAGCGTTTGAACGCAAGATTTACAACCAGCCAGAAACCGCCGGCACCAACGATGACGACGAGGATTAGCGGCAGCCATTCACCCAGCATCGCGCGCACCGGCCACCACAGCACGCTATCGGGCGCGAACCAGCCACCCGCTGCCGTTTCATTTTTTACCCAGACTGCGATTGCCGACTGGCGGTCACGCGATAACAAAATCTGCAATTGCGACAACAGGAAGAATCCTGCGCCGATCAACGCTGCCAATATTTGCGCGAATATCTTGGCGCGCCGTGCACCGAATACGCGCACCAGCGTCATCGTGATAAACATGCCAGCTGCGGCTGCGGCGAGACCGAACGACGCCATGGCGGGATAGATTGCGATCAAGCCGGGATGTCCGGTAATCAGGCCGGCGTGCGCGAACGGCAACAGCACTACAAACGGCAAAATGCACGCGGCGACGGCAATGCCCAAGCCACGCACGGTAAAAATCGCTCGTGGTGCCAACGGTGAGGATAATAATAAATCGAGATCGCCACGATCAAACAATGCCGACACTGCATGCGCGATGGTTTGCGAAATCATGATCGAGAAAACCAGCCAGAATGCCGCGCCACCTATTGGGATCAGCAGTGCGGAGGCGAGTTCTGCATTGCCGCCTTGGTTACCGTTGTACAGCAGCAGCCACGCCGTAAGATGCACACCCGCCCAAATGAATCCGCCGCCGATGAGCAATATCCAGATGCTTTTACCACCGATGTTGCGCCACGCGAGGCGCATTTCGTGATGCAGCAGCCACGTCCGACTGCCGGCGGCGAGCCGCATTATGCTGCGCCCGTGAGCGTCAAGAACACATCCTCCAGCGACGCGCCTGCACCACCACTTTTTGCACGCAATTCTTCCAGTGTGCCTTCGGCCACGATCCTGCCATTTTGAATAATGCTGATGCGTTCGGCGAGTCGCTCGGCGATATCGAGTATGTGTGTGGTGAGCACCACCGTGTTGCCCTTGGCGACATAGTCGACGAGCATGTCCTTCACCGATTTGGCCGCGTGCGCATCGAGACCGGTCAGCGGCTCGTCGAGAATCATCAGCTTCGGCTCGTGAATCAAGGCACCCGCGAGCGCCAGTTTTTGCCGCATGCCGCGCGAAAATCCCTCGGTGTATTCAAAGCGCTTGTCCCACAACTCAAGCCACTTCAATAAATCTTCAGCACGCGATGCCGCGCGCGTTGCGTCGATTGTCCACAGCCCCGCGACGAACTCC
>JANMPY010000290.1:0-6130 GCA_031370095.1 Betaproteobacteria bacterium | reverse complement strand
TGTCGCGTTCAATTCCGGCGATGCGGGACTTGCCGTGGTTGCGTCGAGCGCGATACCGGGAATGATCACGCCGGTCGTCATCGATCATCATTACTACGGCGATGGGCAAATTGCCAGTCCTCTGCCGGTAGCGGCTGCGCGGGACTTGGGTGCCAAAATCGTCATCGCGGTCGACGTGGTGTATCCGCCGTCGGATGCTTTCCTCTATAGCGCGGTCAGCGTTTTGTTTCAGGCGTTTACTGTCTCGGTTTACCGGGTGAAGGAATATGAAAAAGCCGGTGCCGATCTGGTCATCGTGCCAGATATGCAGAAGACCTCGGGCCAGCTGACATTCAATGATCGCGATCACCTGATCGCGGCGGGCGAACAAGCGGCCCGAAATGCATTGCCGCAAATACGCAAGGCGTTTCTCAGCGCGGCGCAACTGGGTGGTGGCATAACCGCACCATAACCAGAAGCGCACCAATGCGATCACCAAACACGAGTGCTGGCGCGATTCTCAGGCGATAAATGGCTGAAAACGCCCGTCAAATGGCGATCTAGTCAAATTCCTTGTATCGCTCGCGATGGCAGCTCACGCAGCTTCGATGTCGATTTGATCGCCCAGCGACATCACGACAGCATCGCCGCAATCTTCGGCCAGACACGCATCGTCGCCGCATATCCGGCTGCGATCAGTTGGTCGTGGGAATTATCCTTGCCAATCATCTGATGCAGATTCATGCGAATCGCAATATCGGCGCGACGTATTTGCTCGTTGATCAACGCATTGGCCATGATGTGCATGGTCTGGAATGCGAACCCCGTCAGACCCTGAAACTGATCTTCACTCGACCGGTAGGCGACATCGACGCCGATGACGATATCCGCACCCATCTCGCGCACTGCGACGACCGGCACCGGCTCGGTCAAACCACCGTCGACCAGATCGCGCCCGTCAATTTTGATCGGTTCAAAAATTACCGGGATGCTGCACGACGCGCTCACGGCAGCGCCTGCCGGCCCGTTGCGAATGATGACGCGCTCGCCGCTTGCCACGTCAGTCGCGATGGCACCAAAGGAAATCGGTAATTGCTCAAGCTGTCGATCACCGAGTGTGGTGTCGATCAGTATTCGCAACTTGGCGTTTTGCATCAGCCCCTTGCCAGACCAGGAGAGACTCAACATGCTTGGCCATTCGAGCCGACGCGCGAATAATTCGATTTCGCTGATCGGCAACTGTGCCGCCGCCAGCACGCCGATGATAGCGCCGGCACTCGTGCCGGTGATGAACTGAAATTTGACGCCCTTCTCCGCAAACGCTTTCAGCACACCAACATGCGCAATGCCATGCATTGAGCCGCCGCCGAATGCGATGCCTACGCGGCGACTGCGGATCGCGGGCTTGCCTTTCTTGGGCTGTTGCGGTGCCGAAGGTACCACCAGCGACGCGGGTACAGACAACGCGACTGCCGGTACGCAAGCCGCCATACCCAAAAAAATTCTACGTTGCATGGAAATCACCTGTCCGAAATGAAGTTACATCAATAACTTGGCAGCCTGTCGGACTCAAGGAATCGGCGACAAATGCGCTGGGCGAGGGAAGATCCAAATGGGTATTCTTGCGGGGAAGCTGAATTTATAAATGACCTGAGGAGCATGACGTAAGTCGTTTATGGAACATCGTGAAATGGATTGCGCGTGAGGAAGTTCATTCCGCTGCGAATGGTGTCGGGCGCTCGCTCGGTGAACCCGCCTGCATCGCGACGCGGCGCAGGCGTTTGCGGCGCAGCCAAAGCCAAACGCCGGTAACGGCGAGCAATGGCGGAATGAGCCCGATCAGACAAACCACAACACGGCCGGGCATGCCGAATCCCTGGCCGCTGTGCAGCGGAAACTGCCAGATGCGAATCTTGTCGCCGACCGTGCCATTGCGATGGTCGAATTTGCCCAGCACCCCACCGTTGCGGCCATCAATAAAAACGCGGATGGTGCCGCTATCCATAATGTCGCCGGGCGGCAGAAACCGCACCTGATAATAACCGCGTGCTTCGATCTTTCCCACGCCGGCAATCGGATCAACGGCATGCACGGCGCGCGCCTTTGCAATGGCCTCGTCCCAGCCTATTTTCCATACCTGGTCAAGTTGCGCGCCAGCCAAACGCAGCGAGGCGGGCCGGTTCGTGAAGGGAGCCACCGCCGCCAATGCCGGTTCGACCACGCTGGGCAGATTCATGTACATGCCGGTGAACGCGGTCACGATCAATATCAGGCCCGTCGCCAAGCCGATGGTGCGATGCAGGTCAAATAGGACTCTGGCGCGACTCGCCTGCCATTTCACGGTAAATGCCTTGCGCAGTAAATGCAGTCGAGGCACGGCGAGAAAAATTCCGATCAGCACACTGAGGATCCAGATGGCCGCCACGATCCCGGTGATCCACTGACCGGTTTTGTCGAGAAACAGGCTCATGTGCAGGCGATAGATCATCGGCATTATGTGCGCTCTGGTGCTGCCGATCTCGCCCCAGTTCCGCTCACCTAGAAGCTGCCCGCTGTAAGGATCGGCATAGACTTCGGTTGGTCGTGGCGAATCGCGATCCAGACGGCCATCTACAGCCGCTTCACGCGTATTCATGATGACGTGGATCGAGCTGGCCGGATTGTCGGCAAAAAGAAAATAACCGACGACCAAATGCGGATATTTCGCTTCAATGGTTTTCGCGATACCGTCAAGCGCTGCGCGCTGTGTATTTGGCTCTGTGCGATGCAGCCCCAGATTGAGCAACGCGTCAATTTCATGATGAAATGCGAGCAGCGAGCCGGCGACGCCAGCAATGATCAGCAGCGTAGCCAGCACGATGCCTGACCAGCGGTGAATCTGGAGTAATTTTTTTCTGATGGTCATCGTCTGAAGGCAGTGGCGCGCGATGTGAAGTAGTCGCAGTCTAGCCGACTTTAGTGCCGCTCTCGTCGACGCAACATCACAGACACAAGCACTGGCGCGGCTTTCCAAGGTATCTCATTGGAGAATCGCGCCAGTGGCAGACTCTGGCGTGTTGCCCGCTTCATATGCGAATCCGTTACTTTTCCGCTTTCACCTGCTTCAGGCTGACTTCCATTTCCAGCAACTGTGCCGAGCGGTTAGTCCACATCCAGCAGTAGTCCTGGTCGAGAGGTGCAAGCAGCGAGCCCTCGGCACTGGCAACACCTTTACGGTTTTCCGGATAACTAACGTCTTTGCCGACGTGATAGTGAATGTTAAAGTCGGTTTCCGTACTGCCTTTGAATTGCCAAGCCACGCTATCGCCCATCTTCTGCTTGCCGCAAACCTCGAGGAACTTCTTCGGCGCGATGCTGGCCTTGTGCGAGAACGTGCCGTCGGACCATTTAATATCAACAATCTCCGCGCTCGCCGCTACTGGAAGCAGCAATGTCAGGAGCAACGAAGCAGCTCTCACTTAGCCATCTCGATTTCGGTCACCGCAAAGCCGCTGCTGGCCTTCTCGGCTTTGAATTTGACTTTGTCGCCGACCTTTACCTTATCGAGCAGTGTTGAATCTTTCACCTGAAACACCATGGTCATGGCAGGCATGTCGAGGTTCTTGAGTTCGCCGTGTTTCAGGGTGATCTTCTTTGCGTCTTTGTCGATTTTGCGAACTTCGCCGTCGCTCAAGGGCGCAGCGTCGCCCGCAGGCTTCATGGGGGCAGTCGCGGCAGATTTGTTCTGATCGGGCGACGCCGAAACGATGGACGCAACAAGCGGGGAAACAAGCAGGACGGATGCAGCAGCAAATAATTTAATTGATTTCATTACGACTCCTTGGGTTAAAAAACGGAACAACTTTTCAGTGGATTCTTTGCGGTCTGTGAATCGCCAGCGTGCGTAACTCATGAACGATTGAGGCTGCGATGTAGAGGACAAGCGCGACAATGATTGAGACTGCAATGCAGATAGCCGTGTAGTCGCATTTCTCACAACACACCAACGGCCAAAACGCGATCAGTAAAAAAACGTTTGCCATGTTGATCTCCTGCCAATATCCAAAATGCATGTCTGCGCTATTTAGCCGCCACCAAAATTTTGCCGACCATCCCGGCCTGATAGTGACCTGCAATCAGGCAGGCAAAATCAAATTCGCCCGCCTTGTTAAATGTCCAGATGATTTCGCCCGTTTTGCCGGGAGGGATATGCGCCATATACGGCTCATCGTGTTCCATTGTCGGAAATTTGAGCATCAGCGCAGCGTGTTCATCGAGTTCTTTTTTGGTGCCGATGACCATTTCATGCAATATTTTTCCGCTATTTTTAAGCGATATGCGCACAGTTTCTCCCTGCATGACCTCGATTTTGTCGGGCGTAAAACGCATCGTGTCAGACATGGCTAGTCTGATCGTTCGTTTGACTTGTTTTGCGTCGCCCGCGATACCCCATTCCTTCTGCTCCTTCTTGACGGGCGCGGCTTTTTTCCTGGCGTGGCTTTCATGGGCCAACGCCAGACCAGGCACCGCAAGCGCCGGCATTGCAAGTGCGATTGCGCTGATCCACGCAGTCAGTATTTTCATCATTTACTCCTTCAATGTTGGTGGCCGGAGCGACCGTTGGGTTTGCGCACTTGTACTTCCACATCCTTGATCGGCATGTTTTTCATCGCCATCGCCGGTTTACTTTCGGATTTGAAGCGGGCTGGCTCGGCAAGAGGACCGGTCCACTCATAGGCCTGCGTGCCCGGTGGCTGCTGGTACCAACCTGGATCTTTATAGTCGCCTGCCTTCTGGTTACGTCGCACCTTCAGCATCGAAAACATCCCGCCCATTTCGACCGAGCCATAAGGTCCTTCACCGCTCATCATCGGTGCCGTGTTGTCCGGCAGCGGCATTTCCATTTCAGACATGTCGGCCATGCCGCGTTCCGACATCGCCATGTAGTCAGGGATCAGCGAGGTAATCTGTTTCGCTACGCCACTGTGATCCACACCGATGAGTGTCGGCACGTCGTGGCCCATCGCGTTCATGGTGTGATGGCTCTTGTGGCAATGGAACGCCCAATCGCCTTCTTCGTCGGCGACGAAATCAACCTGCCGCATTTGCCCCACCGCAATATCGGTCGTTACTTCCGGCCAGCGTGACGATTTTGGTGTGGGTCCACCGTCGGTTCCGCTCACCACAAATTCATGGCCGTGCAGATGAATCGGATGGTTGGTCATGGTGAGGTTGCCGATGCGGATGCGCACCTTGTCGTTCAGCCGCACATTGAGTGTGTCGATGCCCGGAAAAACGCGGCTGTTCCACGCCCACAAATTAAAATCAAGCATGGTCATGATCTTGGGCGTGTAGCTGCCGGGATCGATGTCGTAGCCGTTCAGCAAAAAGCAGAAATCGCGATCCACCTCGTCGATCAGCGGATGCTTGTTTTTTGGATGTGTGACCCAAAAGCCCATCATGCCCATCGCCATCTGCGTCATTTCATCGGCGTGCGGGTGATACATGAAAGTACCCGGCCGACGCGCGACAAATTCATAAACAAAAGTTTTACCCGGCTGAATGGCTTGCTGATTCAATCCCGCCACACCATCCATGCCGTTCGGCAGGCGTTGGCCATGCCAATGTACGGCCGTGCGCTCCGGCAATTTATTGGTAACGAACACCCGCACGCGATCCCCCTCGACCACTTCGATCGTGGGCCCCGGCGACTGGCCGTTGTAGCCCCATAGATGCGCCTTGAAGCCCTCGCACATCTCGCGCACCACCGGCTCTGCCACCAAGTGGAATTCCTTCACACCCTTGTTCATCCGCCACGGTAATGTCCAGCCGTTCAGCGTGACAACGGGGTTGTACGGGCGACCGGTTTGCGGCACCAGCGGCGGCATGGTGGCGGGCGTCGTCTGGATGACGGGCTCGGGCAGTGCTGCCATGGCAACGCGGCTTACCTGGGTGGCGGCGACTGCTGCGCCGGCAAGGCCAAAACCACTGAGAAAATTTCTTCTGGATAGCATGTGTAAATCCTTTCGTGTTTTTTAGTGGCCTTGCGGGCTGTCGCCAGACATCATCGCGCCACCGCCCATCGCACTCATATTGGGTCTGCCGATCATTGCCATATCGAGGTCGGCTTTGGCTAACCAGAAATCGCGCAGCGCATCGATGTAGCCATTGA
>JANMPY010000266.1:0-2501 GCA_031370095.1 Betaproteobacteria bacterium | reverse complement strand
CCGCAATGACCATCACCTCCCCCGGCGCGAAATTCCGCCAAGCATTGAAAGACGAAGCGCCACTGCAAATCGTCGGTGCAATCAACGCCTACACCGCCCGTATGGCCGAGGCCACCGGCTACAAGGCGCTGTACATTTCCGATGGCGGCGTGGCGGCAAATTCACTTGGCATGCCTGATCTGGGCATCAGCACAATGGAAGATGTATTGACTGATCTTCGTCGCATTACCGACGTCACCACACTGCCGGTGATGGTCGATATCGATACCGGTTGGGGTGGCGCGTTCAACATCGCGCGCACCATCCGCTCGTTTCAGAAAGCCGGCGCGGCAGCGGTACACATGGAAGACCAGGTTGGCACCAAACGTTGTGGCCATCGGCCCGGCAAAGAAGTGGTGACGCTCGAAGAAATGGTTGATCGCGTGAAGGCAGCAGTGGACGCGCGCACCGATCCGAACTTTGTCATCATGGCGCGCACTGATGCATTGGCCGTTGAAGGCATCAATGCCGCGATTGATCGTGCGTGTGCCTACGTCGAGGCCGGTGCCGACATGATTTTCCCCGAAGCGATCACCGCGCTGCCGATGTACCAGCAATTCAAGGATGCATTGAAAGTGCCGATCCTCGCCAACATCACCGAGTTCGGTCACACGCCGCTTTTCACCACCACAGAGTTGGCATCGGTGAATGTCGATATGGTGTTGTATTGCTGCGGTGCCTATCGTGCGATGAACAAGGCGGCGCTTAATTTTTATCAGACGCTGCGCGCGGAAGGCACGCAAAAAAATGCCGTGCCGACCATGCAAACGCGTGCAGAGCTTTATGAATATTTGGGCTATCACACCTACGAGCAAAAGCTGGACGCCTTGTTTGCATCCAGGAAGTAAAAGTCCAGCACTGGTGCGGCTTCCAGACATAAAATGCCTTGGAGTCCGCGCCAGTACTAGAGTTTTTTGTTTTTATGCTGCTGCGACGGCTTGAAAATGTAGAGTGCGCACTGCGCACCACTGAATGAAAATCCGTGCGCAGTGCGCACCCCACGATGGAGAAAATACAATGAGCACCGCCGCAATTGAAACACCACTGCCAACTGCCCCCAAACCAAAAAAATCAGTCGCGCTCTCAGGCGTGGTCGCAGGCAATACCGCGCTCTGCACGGTCGGCCTGACCGGCAACGATTTACACTACCGCGGCTACGATATTCTCGACGTCGCCGAGGCCTGCGAGTTTGAGGAGATCGCGCATTTATTGGTACACGGCAGGTTGCCGAATGTCGCCGAACTTGCCGCGTATAAAGCCAAATTAAAATCCATGCGCGGCATTCCACATGCCGTACGCCACGTGCTCGAAGCGCTGCCCGCGTCGACCCACCCGATGGATGTATTGCGCACCGCCTGCTCTGCGCTCGGCTGCGTGCTGCCGGAAAAGGATGACCACAATACGGCCGGTGCGCGCGACATCGCCGACCGCATGATGGCCTCCTTCGGCTCGATGCTGCTTTACTGGTATCACTTCGCGGTGAATGGCAAAAGCATCGACGTGGAAACCGATGCCGATTCCATCGGTGGCCACTTCCTGCATCTGTTGCACGGCGAAAAACCGAGCGATCTGGCGGTCAGGTCGATGCACACTTCACTGGTGCTGTACGCCGAGCACGAATTCAACGCGTCCACATTTGCCGCGCGCGTCATCGCCGGCACCGGCTCCGACATGTATTCAGCGATTGCCGGCGGCATTGGTGCGCTGCGTGGGCCGAAGCATGGCGGTGCCAACGAAGTCGCGTTCGATATCCAGAGCCGCTACGACAACGCGGACGATGCTGAAGCCGATATCGTCAAACGCGTCGCGGAAAAGCAGGTCATCATCGGCTTCGGCCATCCGGTTTATACCGTGTCCGACCCGCGCAACGTCGTCATCAAGCGCGTTGCCAGGCGTTTATCGGAAGCGGCGAGCAACATGAAACTTTTCAATATCGCCGACCGCCTCGAGGCCGTCATGTGGCGCGAGAAAAAGATGTTCGCCAATCTGGATTGGTTCTCTGCCTGCTCGTACCATATGTTGGGCGTGCCGACATCGATGTTCACGCCACTGTTCATTATTTCGCGCACCTCCGGCTGGGCTGCACACGTGATTGAGCAACGCATCGACGGGAAAATCATTCGGCCGAACGCAAATTATATTGGGCCGGATGATATGAAGTTTGTGCCGCTGGCGCAACGTAAGTAAATGCACGTTATGACGGGTGACAGATGCATTTCCCGCCTTTGTCACCCGTCACGACACACCTGTCACGCATCATCAAAAAAATAATGCCAATGTATTGTTCACGTTCTGACTCCTAATTGGAATTCCCTATGTCCGCACACATCTCCAACGTCCGCCCCAAACCCGACAAAGTCCTCACCGACATTGTCGACTACGTCACCAAATACAAAATCAAATCCAAGGAAGCGTACGACACTGCGCGCTATTGCCTGCTCGATACGCTCGGCTGCGGCTTC
>JANMPY010000247.1:0-2293 GCA_031370095.1 Betaproteobacteria bacterium | reverse complement strand
TCTAAATCGAAACACCAGCATGGGCGCGGCGTTCGGACTAAAACAGTGCCAGAAGCCGCACCAGTGCTAGCGTTTTTATATGTTGTCGAATGAAAAACAACCTGTCCCGCAGCTGCACCCGCGCAAGATGGGGTAACATGCGGGATCGTTTTTCAACCAGCCTGCCTTCAATTTGAAACCCATCACCCGCGCCATTGACGCAGCCGAGATTGGCAATGCAAATGCAGCGCAGGACTCGAACGCCCAGCCCGTGCAGTTGCATGTCATTCACGATTTAGGTGGCGGCAGCGCGACGTGGCTGCGGGATTTCTGTCTCGCCGATACGCGCCGCAACAATCTGGTGTTGAAGTCGTTCACACAGAACAACGCGATGGGATGCGGTGTCGCGCTATATGCACATGTTTTGGATGAAGCGCCACTGGACATGTGGCATTTCTCTGATCAAATCCAGGCGACTATCGTGACGCACGCAGAGTATTCGCGCGTGTTCAATGAAATCATCATGCAATACGGCGTTGATGCACTCCTGATTTCCTCGGTCATTGGTCATTCACTCGATATTTTGAATACGGATTTACCGACCGTGGTCGTGAATCACGACTACTTCCCGTATTGCCCAGCCATCAATATCCATTTCGGTGATGTGTGTAAACAGTGCAACCCAGCCCGCATCGGCCAGTGCTATCGCGATAACCCGAAATTCAATCCGTTCATCACGTTCTTGCCGCAACAACGCGTTGAAGTACGCGAACAATTCCTGAAGCTCATCGCGCGCCCGAACATCACCATGGCAGTACCCAGCCGCTCGGTGGAAGAAAATTTGCTGCGCCTTGATGCGCGTTTTCGTGCGGCATCGTTCATCACCATTGCACATGGCTATGGCGGTGCGCTGCAAAAAGTTGCAATGCCTGCGCCATCGTTAAATGATCGATTCCGAATACTGGTGCTCGGGCAGCTCTCGGTGCCAAAAGGGCTTGAACTGCTGCGTGGCAGCCTCGACGCGCTCACCGAATTCGCCGATATTTATTTGCTTGGTTGCCGCGAGCTGGGCGAATTTTTCAAATTCAAACCAAACGTACACGTCATCGAAAATTACCGGATCGATGAACTTGCCGGCCACGTCGCGGCGATCAATCCGCATCTGGGTTTGTTGATGAGTATCGTTCCGGAAACGTTCAGCTACGCGCTTACCGAGCTGATGATGCTCGATATCCCGGTGGCTGCCACGCGCGTGGGGAGTTTCCCGGAGCGCATCCGTCATCAGCAAGACGGCTACCTGTATGAGCCAAACGCGCAATCGTTGCTCGCCGCGATAAAGGCAATCAACGATGACCGCCAAACGCTGGGGGAAATCCGCGACAATCTGCGCGGATGGTCGCCCCGCACCGCGTCGGCGATGGTGGCTGACTACCATCACGTGGTCGCAATCATCAAGCCAATCACCGCAATCACGACCGCAACAGATTCATCGGAAAAAATAATGCACAACGGGCAACAGCCGAGTCAGAAAGAGAAAGACGAAATTCGGCTCACCCAATCGCTGACCATTTCCAGCATGTGGAAGGAAATCAAAAGCCTGAATCTACAGTTGTCGTTGATCAATCAGGCAAGGCAGGATCTATTTGATCGCCTTGAGCTGGAGCTTCGCGCCTCGCACCGGTTACGCAGACAGGTCGAAGAGCTCGCCAGCCGCGCGACCGCGCAGCAAAACGCGTTGTTGGAAAGCAGCACGCAACTGAATTCGCTCAGTGAGCGATTCGACGAGGTGCTCGCTTCCAAAAGCTGGAAATTGACGCGACCGGTACGCGCGCTGGGGCATCTGCTACGCAGACTGAAACTACTTGCGCGCGCGTTCCAGCAATTATTTCTTGAGCCGCGTGCCCTGCGGGCGAATACGGCCAAGCTGTTTCGGGTGTGGCGTACCGGCGGTTCGTCGGCGGTAAAAAGTGCGCTCCTCGCTGTGCAGAGCGGCCCCAGCCCGACGGACGCTTGGAGAAAATATCGCCAAACGTTCAGCGACGAAGTGAAAGCTCAAATCGTCCTGCGCGTCAGCGAGATGGCCACGACAGCCAGGATTTCAATCATTGTTCCGACCTACAACACGCCCGAGACGATGCTGTGGGAAATGCTGGATTCGGTCAAAGCACAGCTCTATCCGCATTGGGAGCTGTGCATCGCCGACGACGGCTCCGATCAGCCACACGTGAAGCGGATTCTTCAGGAATACGCCACAGCCGACCCCCGCATCAAATTGTATCTTGGGTCGGAAAATCGCGGCGTGTCGCACGCGTCA
>JANMPY010000246.1:0-2533 GCA_031370095.1 Betaproteobacteria bacterium | reverse complement strand
GAAATAATCCAATGAATGAAGTCACCACCGACCGCACACACGACCGCATCCGCTGGCACGCGCGGCGTGGCCTGCTCGAAAACGATTTAATCCTCACCCGTTTTCTCGACGCGCAATTGGCGCAGCTCGATGCAACCGAATTAACCTTGCTGGAAGAATTACTGCGCTGGAGCGACAACGATTTACTGGATGTGTTGATGGATCGAAAGCAATGTGATGACGCACGCTTCACCGCGTTAATTAAGCGAATTAAAGCTGCACAATGACCACAATTTCGGGAGTTCAAAAATGAATCCAAAAGGCAACGCAACACTCACCTTCCCTGATGGCAAATCGGTGCAATTGCCGATGTTTGGCGGCACTGTCGGGCCCGACGTTATCGACATCCGAAAGCTCTACGCGCAGACCGGCATGTTCACCTACGACCCCGGCTTCATGTCGACCTCGGCATGTAATTCGGCCATCACCTATATCGATGGCGACAAGGGCGAGCTGCTGTATCGCGGCTACCCGATCGAGCAGTTGGCGACGCAATGCGATTTTCTGGATATTTGCCATTTGTTGCTCTATGGCGATTTGCCGAATCCTGATCAGAAAAAAGATTTCGTTTCCCGCGTGACCAATCACACCATGGTGCACGAGCAGATGCAGTTTTTCCTGCGCGGCTTCCGGCGGGACGCGCACCCTATGGCGGTGATGACGGGGCTCATCGGCGCGTTGTCGGCGTTCTATCCAGACTCCATCAATCTCCACGACGCCAAACAGCGCGATATTTCCGCGATCCGCCTGATCGCTAAAATTCCCACGCTGGTCGCGATGGCCTACAAATATACCGTCGGTCAGCCGATCAACTATCCGCGCAATAATCTCGGCTACGCCGCCAATTTCATGCAGATGATGTTCGCAGTACCCGCCGCCGACTACAAGGTCAACGAAGTACTGGTGCGCGCGCTGGATCGCATTTTTATTTTGCACGCCGACCACGAGCAAAACGCATCCACCTCGACCGTGCGTCTGTGCGCCTCATCCGGCACCAATCCCTTCGCCGCCATTGCCGCCGGTGTCGCGTGCCTGTGGGGCCCTGCGCACGGCGGTGCCAACGAAGCCGCGCTCAACATGCTCTACGACATCCAGCGCGACGGTGGCGTGGCCAAGATCGGTGAATTCATCACCAAGGTCAAAGACAAAGACTCCAATGTTCGTCTGATGGGCTTCGGTCACCGCGTCTATAAAAACCACGATCCGCGCGCCACGCTCATGCGCGAAACCTGTCATGAAGTCTTGAACGAGCTTGGCCTGCAAGATGATCCGCTGTTCAAGCTCGCCATGTCGCTCGAAAAAATCGCGCTCGAAGACGACTATTTTGTCAGCCGCAAACTTTATCCGAACGTCGATTTTTATTCCGGCATCGTGCAAAAAGCGATCGGCATTCCGGTGCCGCTATTCACCGCGATATTCGCATTGGCACGCACCGTTGGATGGATTGCACAGCTCAATGAAATGATTGCCGATCCGGAATACAAGATTGGCCGGCCGCGGCAATTGTATGTGGGGTCGCAGCGGCGGGATATTGTTAGGAAGTGAAGGTCAAGGATTGGCGCGGGTTTTGAGGTTTCTTTAGCTTTGTGTTCGCGCCGATTGCGGAGGTTTATTGAAAACATTTGAGATCGGCTCCATTAGCCGCAAGAGCGTACTAACATTAATTCTGAGTTTATTCATCACTGCTTGTTCTACTGATGGCGCTAGAAAAAATGCAGAGTTTCAATTTAGTCGTGATGTCGGAAAACTTCCTAGTCAAGCGTTTAGATACATTCAAGACGTTGAATGCGATAAAAATGGGGTACCCGGTTGCATTCGTGTAATCGCATATTTTGATTGTCGAATTTGGTACGACGTCGATAAGGAGTCGGGCAGAATTTCGGGATGGAAATATGTCAGTCGTCCAGAAAATTGCTGGCACTATGGCGGCGCATGAGATTAAGAAAAGAAGCAACTAGGATCAGACACCAATTAAGCGATCAAGAATTATTCATCCAGCATAAAACACCATAGATCGCCATTTAACGCGCCTTTTCAGCCGATATCAGCCTGAAAGCCGCACCAGTGCTAGTGTTTATAAATTTATAATGGCGCGATTGCAAACCAAGCAACATCAAGCAACAGCAACAAATCGAGGTGACATCATGATGCGAGAATTCCAGCTTTCTTCCATGTTCAACGGTGCCAATGCGCCGTATGTCGAAGACTTGTACGAGCAATATTTAGCCGACCCGGCGTCTGTCGCGGAGACCTGGCGCAAGCAATTCGATGCGCTGCCGAACGTCGCGGGCAGCACCGCCAAAGACGTCGCGCACACGCCGGTGATCGAGGCGTTCGCGGAGAGGGCGAAGCAGGGCGGCGGGCGCGTGGCGTATGTGAACGTGGGCGCGTCAGGCGGCAGCTCGATTGACGATAAGCGTTTCCTCAAGGTGCTGCAATTCATTCGCGCGCATCGCGTGCTCGGCTCGCGGCATTCCTCGCTCGATCCGCTAAA
>JANMPY010000233.1:0-2870 GCA_031370095.1 Betaproteobacteria bacterium | reverse complement strand
GATGTATTTGATCGCACCGGTCGCCGGGATGATCGCGCCGACCATGCGTTCACTCGGATGCCAAATTGTGCCCGTGAAATATCGCAGGTTGGTGCCCGCATGTGCCCACATGGCCCCGATTGAGTGCGCCTGCATAGTGGCCTGCGCGGTGGCGATGCGCTGCGCGTATTCCGCGTCTGAAATTAGCTGAATGCCTTCTGTCATGTTCGAGAGAGCCGCGAGTGCTGCTGCTTTGGTTTTGCCGCCAACGCCGATGGTCATGGTTAATTCCTCAAATTGTGTTGCGCTAAATTAACCGAGATAGCGCGTCTCAAGATGCCGCCGATAATGCGCAGGATCAAGGGGGCCGCCGGTCGCACGCGTCACCAGCTCGGCCGTCGGCCACTGGCTACCGTGCTGCCAGATATTGGCGCGCAGCCAGTCGAATGCGGGCGAAAGATCACCTGTCGCCATCCGCGCGTCGAGATCCGGTGTCGTGCGGCGAATGGTTGCGAACCACTGCGCCGCGTACATCGCCCCCAAGGTATAGCTGGGGAAATAGCCAAAGAGCCCGCTGCCCCAGTGCACATCCTGCATGCAGCCATTGGTGAAATTACCGCGCGTATCGATGTCGAGCAGCTTCGCCATTGCGGCATCCCACAGCGCCGGGATGTCCTCGGCCTCGGCGCGACCCTCGATTAAATCGCGCTCGATGCGGTAACGCAAAATAACATGCAGCGGATAGGTGAGCTCATCGGCATCGACGCGAATAAAACCGGGCTGCACACGCGTGAGCCAGCGATGCAGATTGTCCGGCGCGAACGCGGGCTGATCACCGAAGTGCGCGACCATGCGTGGTGCAAGCAGGCCCACGAACGCGCGGCTTAAGCCAATCTGCATTTCGAAACTCAAGCTCTGGCTTTCGTGAATGCCCGCGCTGCGCGCCCATGCCACCGGCTGACCGAGCCATGCGCGCGGCAGGTTTTGCTCGTAGCGTCCGTGGCCGGTTTCGTGAATGATGCCCCACAGGCTGCCTACAAAATTATCCTCACGATATCGCGTGGTGAGGCGCGTATCTTCCGGCACACCGCCACAAAACGGATGCGCGCTTTCATCCAGCCTGCCCGCGCCGAAATCAAAGCCGAGCAGCGACATGACCTCAATACCCATCGCGTATTGCGCCGCGCGCGGGAACGGGCCGATTGGTTCATGCACCGTTTCACGCGCTTGTTTTGCACGCACCTGCCGCACCAGATCGGGCAACCATTGCTGCAAGCCGCCGAACAATTGATCGACGATCTCGCCCGTCATGCCGGGCTCGTAAATATCCATCAACGCGTCGTGCGCGCCCAGACCGGTGTGATCGGCCAGGCGTTGCGCTTGCTCACGCGCGAGCTTCAACACCTCACGGAAATTGCCCAGAAAGCCGGCCCAATCGTTGGCCGGGCGTTGCGTCCGCCATGCATGCTCGCATCGCGCAATCGCCAGCGACTGCGCCTGCACAAGTGTCGCCGGCAATGCGTTTGCGTTGCGCCAATCGCGACGCATTTCACGCACATTGGCGCGCTGAAGACTGTCGAGCGCCTCACGTTGCGCGCCCTCAAAATTCACCGCCAATTGCGGATCAGTGCGAATACCATGCAGCAAGCCATCCATCTCGGCCATCGCATTGGCGCGCGCTGCATTGCCGCTGGCAGGCATCAACGCTGAACGATCCCACGACGCGATTGCTTGCAGATGGCCGAAGCGGTGCAAGCGCTGCCACGTGTTGCTGAGTGCGTCGTAAGAGGGATTGTGCATATTGAAAACTCCTGTCGATGCAGAATTATAACGGCGCGCTGATGCGCGGCGCGTTGGTAGCATGCATGTGGCATCGCAATTTGCGAGCACGCTGCGGAACGTAAACAGAGCCACATTGAGGTCGCGCGAATGCGCTGCAATTGGCCACCATTAAAACTGCGTAGATCGCCATTTAACGCGGCGTTTCAGGCAAAAACGCCTGAAACGCCGCGCCAGTGCTAGGGGTTTGTTAAAATTTGGTATCTTGGGCTTCTGCGAGATGTTCGCGAGACACTTCCTCCTTTCTTAAAGGAGGATCGAGGAGGATTTTGGTTCATTCAGTAGCTGTTGACGAACGAAACCCCTCGCTTAGCCCCACCATAATTTCGCTAAAAATAAAAAAGCACCCTAGCCTCACCCTGCGTAACATATCGCCTTCCCGTACCAACAAAGAAATCCCATGCCCACCAAAGAAACCTTCATTCCCAGCAAAGACGCCTCCCTCGAATCATCGATCTCGACACTGCTCGGCAAATTAAAAGCCATCGGCTTTCACGTCGAAGAACGCTCGTGGCTTAATGAAATCGAAAACATCTGGTCGGTGCACGTGACTGACCGCGACTGCACGCGCCTGTTTAGCAACGGCAAAGGCGGTTCCGAACTCGCCGCACGCGCGAGCGCGCTGGGCGAATTTTTCGAGCGCCTCAGCACCAATTATTTCTGGACACATTTTTATCTCGGCGAAAAAATCGCTAACAATAAATTTGTACATTATCCAAACGAGCAATGGTTTCCCGTGAAAGGAAAGGCATGGCCGAAGGGATTACTGAACCCTGAATTGCAGAAGTTCTACAACCCCGACAAAGCCGTGCACGCCAACCAACTGATCGATCTCAATTCCGGCAACGCCGCACGTGGTATTTGCACGATCCCGTACACTCGCCTGCGCGACGGAGCCACTACCCTTGCCCTGCACAGCGCGCGCCGTGTTGTAGTGGTCTTCACCGACCACGTTGGGCGACAACTGGCGGCTGGTGGAGTCCAGCGTGTCGCGAAACTCGGTGTGCACGATGCTGGCCGCCAGAAAGGCCTGCGCTGTGTGTCCCGACGGA
>JANMPY010000230.1:0-3180 GCA_031370095.1 Betaproteobacteria bacterium | reverse complement strand
GAAATCTGTGGTCGACCGCTGCGGACTATCTGCGCTTTAGCCAGATGTTGCTTAACGGTGGCGAATTGGACGGTCAGCGATTGCTCAGCCGGAAGTCTGTCGAGCTGATGACCGAGCGCCACGTCGAAAAAATTCCTCTACCTTTTATGCCCGGACAATATTTCGGCTTGGGCGTTGCTGTGCGTAAAGCAGATGGTGATTCAGGCCTCATCGGCTCACCCGGCACCTTCGGCTGGAGCGGTGGCTACAACACCTATTTCCGCATTGACCCGCAGGAAAAACTCGTCGTTATGCTGTTCACACAACTGGCGTTTTCGCCGAACAATCTTGAGCTGCAGTATGGGTTTCACAATACGGTGATGCAGGCTATTGTTGATTGAACATTTGCCGTGCCTCTCTTCTCACACCGGTCGCCTTTTCAATCCTGGCGCAAAAACGCGCGTTGCCCAATGGTGCCTTCCAGCTCGGCTTTGAACAGGGCGCGGTAGGCAGCCTGTCTCGATTTGTCGGTTGTCCCGAGAGACTTTGTCAGCACATGCGTTGTGACGCGGCTGTCGGTCGCGCCCAGCGCGTTGTGCCGATAGCTTGTCCATCGATCAATTCAAATGAGCCAGCGTGAATTGTTTTCAAAAAAGAATTGATGTCCCCTGATATTCAACTACCCACCACTGCGCACAAACCGCTGCACGCGCTTGCCGGTATCGACTTCGCCGGCATACAGATTGCCGGATGAATCAATCGCGAGATCATGCACCCAATGGAATTCGCCTGCGTAACGGCCTGGGCGCCCGAGCGCAGACACCACCGCGCCGGTGTCGCGTGCGAGTGTGAGCACCTGATTGTTGCGGCCATCAGCGAGGAACAGGTAGCGCTGTCCGGGATCGCGTGAGAGGGCGATATCCCACACGGCACCGTTGCCGGCGGTGTTTGGCTCGACTTTGAATTCCTTCACATAAGTGCCGTCTTTTTTGAACACCTGCACGCGATTGTTTATGCGGTCGCAAACGTAAACGAGACCGTCTTTCGACAGCCGCGCGCAATGCACGGGATTACCGAAAGTCTCAAGCTGTGCAGTGGTCGGTGGCGCGGTACGGCGCAGATCGGGCTTCACATCTACCGGCGGCTTGCCGTATGCACCCCAGTGGCGCTTGTAGGCCCCAGTATCGGCATCGAACACGATGACACGTTTGTTGTAATAGCCATCAGCAACATAAACTTCATTGTTGGTCGCATCGACTTCCACCGCAGCGGGCTGACCGAGACGCGTGGTATCGGCACTGCCTGTCTGCGGGCCGACCTTGCCGATCTGCAAGACGAATTTGCCGTCCATGGTGAATTTCAGAATTTGCCCGTCATTCGGCCCATTGGCCGTGATCCAGATAAAGCCCTTGTGATCGACATGAATGCCGTGCTCGTTGGCTGGCCAGTCGTATCCCTGGCCGGGGCCGCCCCATGAACGCAGCAGCTTGCCTGCCGCATCAAATTCCAGTACCGACGGCGCGGGCGCGCAGCATTTGGAATGCGGTGGCGTGAAGGTCGCGCCGCGTTCGTCATCTGTGAGGCTCGCCGGGCGCTGCAATACCCAGATGTGATCGTTGGCGTCGGTGGCCACGCCACTGACCTGCCCGAGTATCCAGTTGTTCGGCAGCGGCTGTGGCCAATTGGCATCAACCTTGAATGTAGGTGGATTGTCACCCGTGGGCGGCGCAGCGAATGCGCTGACGATCAGACATGCGTTCGCGAGTGCAGCGATTTTCAGATGCAGCGACATGGTCTCTCCTCGTTGGTCATTTTTTATGGCGTTGCTGCGCTTATCTTAGCGCTTTGGCGTTTTTGTGGTGTGGGCGACCTGCGCTTTTATTGCAGCACCACTGCGCGCAAATTTACCCTGCAAAATATTTCGCGCATACTGTCGCCATTCGCGATGGACAGCAACGACGGCAATAAAACCGGAAGAGGGCTCGCGATGCGTCGTATCACCTTGCAACTTGGGTTTGCTGACAAGGCTTCGCTGCTATTGCATCTCGCGGCCGCCCTGCTCATGTGCCAATTGGTGCTATGGGTAACGAGCCAGCAGGCAATGGACGTGAAGACACGCCGTGCCGCAGTATCCACTGCGGATGAACGCACTTCCGAACGCGTAGCGCCACCATTTCGTTTGCAGTCGCATGGCCGCACATCACGCGTTTTCGCCAACGACCCCGGCCGCTACTACGACCCCGGCCTCGCGAACGTAGCAGAACACCTCGATGCAGAGTCACGCTACTTTGTGGCAATGGCGCTGGAAGATTGCTATGCACTTTCACACGATGGTCTGCCGCAGTTTCGCGACGACTTCGTACGTCGGCTGAATCCGGGCACAACTTCATCGAACCGCGTCGACAACTGGGCACGCGAACGCGCATTCGAAAACAGCATTCGTCATTGCGCCGCTTACGACACTGCACCGATTTCACCTGGCAAAATCCTCGGCCTGTTGCAAAGTGCCGCGCGCGATGGCGATCCACGCGCAATCGCCCGCACGCTGCTGTTTCGCGATCTGGCTGACAGCAAGGCCGGCACCTTCGATCTCGTTACCCGTCTTTTATCCAGCGGTGATCCACACGTCATTCGCGATGTCGGACTGTTTCTCACGCGGGGAGAATCGTCGATGGTGATCGGTGATGGCGGCGTGCCGGTCAGTGCGACATCGCTCGCCGTTGTGTGGGAACTGGTGGCATGTGACTTTGGAATGGATTGCGGCAGCGACAGCAAACTATTGAACAATCTATGCGCCTATCAGGGCCAGTGCGGCGCATTTTCGTATGAGGACTGGCTTGGCCGATATACGGAATCGACTGAAGAGCTGCAAGAAATCCGACGGCTGAGAATGCTGTTGCGGCACGGATTGATCGCGCAGGACTGGCAGTTTCTGGGCTTGCATGCGCTCAAGATTTCATCGTCCTCATTGTCGCCACCGCATCTCCAGCACTCTACGGCTACTGAAGTTTTTGCACCACCGCCGCCAGAAAATCCAGATCCGAGATAGCTTCTTTCCCCGTCGGCTTCGGGCGCGCACCGAGCGCCACGACGACGAGATTATTTTTCGGGTTGATATAAAGATATTGGCCGTGAATGCCGCGCCCCATGAATACGCCTTCATGCGCACTGCCCGCCTCGGGCTTGACGGTCCACCATTGG
>JANMPY010000023.1:0-1871 GCA_031370095.1 Betaproteobacteria bacterium | reverse complement strand
GACGGTGATTGCGGTGCTGGCACTTTCGTATCTGGCCTATCGCACCAATCTGCCGCAGCAGACTGACTTGATCGTGCCGTTTTTCAAAACAGTCGCGATCCCGCTCGGCACCTTCGGCTTTATTGTGCTCGGCTGGTTTGTGGTGGTCGGTTTTTCGAACGCGGTAAATCTCACCGATGGGCTGGACGGTCTCGCCATCATGCCGACGGTGATGGTCGCGTCAGCACTTGCCATCTTTGCCTATGTCGCCGGTAACAAAGTATTCGCCAATTATCTCGGCGTGCCGCACATTGCCGGTGCCGGTGAGCTCGCTATTTTTTGCGGCGCGATCGCCGGCGCGGGGCTGGCTTTTCTCTGGTTCAACGCGTACCCGGCAGAAGTTTTCATGGGCGATGTTGGCGCGTTGGCACTTGGCGGTGCGCTCGGGCTGGTCGCGGTGGTGTGTCGGCAGGAGGTCGTGCTCATCATCATGGGCGGCGTGTTCGTGGTGGAGACACTGTCGGTGATGATCCAGGTGGCCAGCTTCAAGCTCACCGGTAAACGTGTTTTCCGGATGGCGCCGCTGCATCACCATTACGAATTAAAGGGCTGGAAAGAGAACCAGGTTGTCGTGCGCTTCTGGATCATCACGATGATGCTGGTACTTTTCGGACTCTCTACATTGAAGCTGCGATGAGAAAACAACAGGCGCACGACGGGGCGATTCGGGAGACGCTAACCGGCGCAGCCGAGTTAAGCGCGAAGCGCGGCGGAAACCAAAATCACCCCGTTCGGTTTTGGATCATCACGATGATGCAGGTGTTGTTTGGGCTGTCTACGTTGAAGTTGAGATAGCGATGAAGAGCAAGATTCGATTTAATACTACTAGCACTGGCGCACCGCTTCAGCCATTTATGCTCTGCAAGCCGCACCAGTGCTTGATTTACGTGACTTTATGCTAGGCGATGGAACACAGAGGTGAACTTTCATGACAAACGCATTCTTGTTCTTGGCGCGGGCGACACCGGACGATCCGTCGTCGACTACCTCGACCGATTGGGTGCTCGTGTGCGAGTCGCCGACAGTCGCACCGAACCGCCTGGTGCCGATCAACTTCGCGCCCGACACCCTTCAATCGAGCTCGTCACCGGTGCCTTCAGCGATGCCCTCTTTGGCGACGCCGAATTCATTGTTGCAAGCCCGGGCGTGGCCGTTGCGGGGCCCGCGTGTGATCCGGCCATCGCGCGGGCGGTCGCTCAAGGCAAAACTTTTGTTGGGGACATCGAGCTTTTCGCGCGGGAACAAAACGAAATAAATGGAAAGAAACCAACCGTGATCGGCATCACCGGCTCCAATGGCAAATCCACCGTGACCGCAATGGCGGGCGCGATGTGTCGGGCTGCCGGTTTGAAAACAGTGGTTGCGGGCAACATCGGCGTGCCGGTGCTGGATGCGCTGCATGATGCGCAAAAAAACGGCGCGCCGGATGTTTACGTGATCGAGCTGTCCAGCTTCCAGCTTGAAACCACATTTTCATTGCACCTTGATGCGGCAACCATGCTGAATCTGTCGCAGGATCATCTTGATCGCTATCGGTCGATGAAAGATTACGCGATAGCCAAGCAAAGAATTTTCGCGCATGCCACGCATCAGGTTCTCAATCGCGAGGATGCGGCGAGTCTGCAAATGCGCGATCAGACAATATCCTGCAGCACGTTTGGACTTGAGGCTGCTGCCAATGCGCAGGATTTTGGCATTGAAGACGGTGCGCTGTCCGAAGGCCGCCAGCACTTGATGCCGCTTGCCGACATGCCGATTGCCGGATTGCACAACGCTGCGAACGCACTCGCCGCATTTGCGTTGTGTCGCGCCATTGGTGCGGACGCAAAAAA
>JANMPY010000164.1:0-4147 GCA_031370095.1 Betaproteobacteria bacterium | reverse complement strand
CGATTCGAGCATCGCGCAAGTTGAGCCCTTGCCGTTGGTGCCGCCCACGGTGATGTTGATCGGTGCCTGCGGCTTACCCAACTTTTCCCACACAGCGCGCACACGTTCGAGCCCCATCACAATTTC
Organism: Betaproteobacteria bacterium; assembly: GCA_031370095.1. Classification (GTDB taxonomy): domain Bacteria; phylum Pseudomonadota; class Gammaproteobacteria; order Burkholderiales; family Usitatibacteraceae; genus UKL13-2. The sequence continues at coordinate 4,021 of JANMPY010000164.1, read as the reverse complement.
AGCGGAATGCTGATGTGCGATATATTCGAGCCAGCCGTCGAGTGATTGCGGAAGGGCTGTGTCAGACATGATATTAACTGAACGCTAGCACTGGCGCGGCTTCTGGCGCAGAAATGCTCCAAACGGCCCGCCAGTGCTAGCGTCTGTCATGAATCTTTTCATTTATTTTCGCGCAAACATTAGCCAGCGAAACGAAAATAGCTGCCGTGAAAACAGCACCAATAAAATCGCGATCATGCCGATATGCACCGGCCACAGGCCAATCCACGTGGATATTTGCCCCTGCTCGGTCCACTTCTGAAATACCGTCAGCAGGTTGTAATACAGAAAGAAAATCAGCACCGCCAGAAACAAATTGCCGGACTTCCCCGAGCGGGGATTGACGAACGATAGCGGCACCGCCATCAACGCGAGCACCATCGCGGCAATCGGCAACGCCAATCGCCAATGCAGCTCGGCCATGCGTTCGGGCTGACGGTCGCCGCCGTACTCGGTGATTAGCGACTTGGTCGACGTTTGTTTTGAGTTCGGCGCATCGGCTTTGATTTCTTTGGTTTCGACGCGAATTTTTTGTGTATCGAATTCGATGATCCGAAAGTCCAGCTTGCCCGGCGTGCCTTCGTAATCGCGGCCGTTTTTCAGTACCACAAATTTGTCGCCGTTCGGCTCGGTTTTCTGGAACGCCGTTTCCGCGACGACGATACCGGGGCGTCCCTCGGCGTTGTATTGCACCACGAAAATATTATTCAGCGTGCCAGTTTCGCTGGACGTATTGTCGACAAAGAAAACACGATTGGTGCCGCGTGATTCGATGAAACTGCCCGGCGAGATACGTGCGACATCATCTTTGCTGCGCAGTATGCGTTTATATTCGGCGCTTTGCGACAGCGCCCACGGCGTCAGAAAAAGACTCAATAATCCCGTCAGCAAGGCAATCGGCAGACCGAATCGCAACACCGGCTTGATCCACGCCGCAATCGACAGGCCCGACGAAAACCACACCGGCATTTCACTGTCGCGGTAGCTGCGCGACAACGCCAGCAACACGCCGATGAACAGGGACAACGCCAGCAACACCGGCAGATAGCCCAGCATCGCAAAGCCCATCAATGCCATCACCGCCTCGGGCTCGATCCCGCCGCTGGCGGCTTGCTTCAAATAAAACGCGGCTTGCTGCACCACTACGATCACCACCAGCACGGCAATGACGCCCAGGCTGATGCCGGTGAATTCTTTGGTGATGCTGCGCTGGAAGATGGTCACGGTAGGCGGAAAGGAGAGATTGCGCGAGTTAACTTAAACGTCGACAAGAACACGCAGGGTGCATTGCTTTGACGGCTGCTACTGAAACCAGCGATAATTAACATTCATTTCCACGGGCAGGCTAAACCCCGTGGATATACAAATAAGCCAATGGCCATTAACGTAATGAACGCAACGACGACCAAGGAGACACCTCGTGGAATTTAGCATAAAAGGCGGCGACCTCTCGAAACAGAAGACCGATTGCGTCATCGTCGGCATGTTCGATTCAAAGAAATTTTCCTCGGCTGGCATCGCACTGGACAAAGCCTCCAAAGGCGCGCTCTCCGCAGCCGCATCATCGGGCGACATTTCCGGCAAATGCGGCAGCACCTTGATGTTGCAAGCGGTGCCGAACGTCGCGGCCAAACGCATTCTGCTGGTCGGTCTTGGCGTTGAAAAAGAGTATGGCAACAAAATATTTTGTCAGGCTCTCACGGCTGCGTTCAAAGTGCTGAAAAAATCGGCCGCGACCGATGTCACCCTTGGTCTGGATGCCAAACACGCCTCGGCTGACATCGCCTGGAAAGTCGAGCAAGCGGCGATAGCCGCGATTGAGGGCGCGTACCGCTTCAATCAAATGAAGAGCAAAGCCGAAAACAAACATATCGGCAAAGCCGTCGCATTTCATTTCGATGGCAAGGTCAACGAGAAAGCGCTGCACGCGGCCATCAAGCGCGGCGAAGCCATCGGCGAAGGCATGAACCTCACCAAAAATTTGGGCAATCTGCCGCCGAATATCGCGACGCCGGCCTATCTGGCAAGTTGCGCAAAAGATCTGGCCAAAGCATACAAATTCAAATGTACGATTCTTGAAAAAAAGGACATGGAAAAGCTCGGCATGAATACGCTGCTCTCCGTCTCCAAAGCCTCGTACCTGCCGCCGAAATTCATCGTGCTTGAACACAACGGGGGTAAAAAAGGCGCGGCACCTGTGGTGCTGGTCGGCAAGGGCGTGACGTTTGACACCGGCGGCATATCGCTCAAGCCCTCGGCTGAAATGGACGAAATGAAGTACGACATGTGCGGTGCCGGCTCGATGCTGGGCGCGATGAAAACGGTCGGCATGATGAAGCTCCCCTTGAATGTGGTGATGCTGGTGCCGACGGTAGAAAACATGCCCGGTGGCAACGCGACGCGTCCTGGCGACATCGTGAAATCGATGGCCGGTCACACGGTGGAGATTCTCAATACCGATGCCGAAGGTCGCTTGATTTTGTGCGACGCGCTCACCTATGCAGAGCGCTTCAAACCTGCCGTGGTGGTTGATGCGGCAACATTGACCGGTGCGATGGTAATTGCTCTGGGTCATTTCACGACTGGCATTTTTGCCAACGACGACAAGCTCGCCGCCGAGCTCGTCAATGCTGGCACGCATGCGAACGACGCGGCGTGGCATTTGCCGATGGGACAGGAATACGACGATTTGCTGAAGAGTAATTTCGCCGATATTCCAAACATCAGCGGTGGCCGTGCCGGTGGCTCGATCACGGCTGCGTGCTTTCTCGGCCGGTTCACGAAATCGTACAAGTGGGCGCATATGGATATTGCTGGCACGGCATGGAAATCGGGCGCTGAAAAAGGTGCGACCGGGCGGCCTGTGCCGTTGTTGGCGAATTTTTTGTTTAAGCGGGCGGGGATTTAGCGGTTTCGAAAGGCGCAACGACGCGCAAAGAAGGAAGCCCACGGAAACGCGCTCGCAGTAGCCACCTTCCCCCTTTGTAAAAGGGGGATCGAGGGGGATTGCCGGTGGTAATTATTTGCGACAGTTTTTCATTACGTCACGACCCAAAATCCTCTGGCCCCCTTTCAAAAGGGGGAAAAGTAACGCGGCAGATTGAAAACTTCGCAATGACCGAAATAAAATTCTTTTTTAATGTCGACAATAAACTGCAATTCGCCTGCAAACTCGCCAAGCGGGCTTGCGAGGAGGGTCGCAAAATGATCGTGTACGCGCCATCACCAAAATTGGCGGACGAATTTGATCGTTTGCTGTGGACGTTTTCGCAGCTTTCGTTTGTGCCACACGTCAAAGCCGGACATGCATTGGCCGCAGAGACGCCGATCGTGATCGCGAGCGACGATACGGGGCTCACCCACCACGAGGCCTTGCTTAACATCGGCGACGAACCGCCACCTTTTTTTAGCCGCTTCGACGCCTTGCGTGAAATCGTGAGCAGCGACGCGGATGACCGCGCCAGCGCTCGCGACCGCGCGAAGTTTTATAAATCACGCGGCTTCGATGTGCAGAACCAGGATATGCTCGCGCGCGCCAATGCCAATGGATAATGATCGCGATCGTGCGCTGGTCGGGCAGGTAGATGCCTTGCTCGGCAAGCATGGCCGCGGCTTTGAGAACGCCGACGACCGCAATGTGCCGGTCTTGACCGAGTTGGTGGTCGCGCCGGTATGGAAATCTGATTCATTGCCTGCAACGCCACCGCCACTGCCGTCGTCGACAGCTGACACATCAGCCCTGTTGAAGCAATTGTCGGAGCAGGAAATTGACGCGCTTTCAAACGATATTTTTACCCGTGTATTGGAGCGCCTCGATCATGACCTGGCAGTCAAGCTCGAAGACCGCATCAATGCACAGTTATCGATGCAGATCAGCAGCGCGATCACCCATGTCATTTCCGATATGCGCCAGGATATCGCCAACGAAATCGGCGATGCGGTAAACGCGGCGCTGGCCGACAGGCTGCGGCAAAAATAATTT
>JANMPY010000147.1:0-1685 GCA_031370095.1 Betaproteobacteria bacterium | reverse complement strand
TGGGCTGCAACAAGCTGCGCACGCGTCGCCAGTGGCGCTTCAACCAGTTGGAGTTGGTCCATCAGCCCTGATCGGGCAAACGCGTCGTACACCGCCTGCAGCCGCGCCGGAGACTCGGGGTGGTGCGGGCCCATTTCGTGTTTGAGGCAATCGGGATGGGTGATGAATGCTGTGGTCATTGGCGTCGTCTTCAATGTTGAGTGCGTTGGATAGAAGCGTGTCACATCCTGCGCCGCGCCGCAATACTGCTTTTTACACGCCGCCGCCACATTGCACATCTACTTCCTTCGCCGTATCGTAAATTGATGGTTGTACCGTAAAATCAGGATTCAACATCAGGATATTCAATGTCTGTTTCGCTTTTCGAAAAACAAACCGCCCACAGCCCGCTTAGCAACGTGTTGCAGCGTGCTGGCGAAATTATTCTCGGCAAGGATCAGCAAATCAAGATGGCGATGTGCTGCATTCTGGCGCGCGGCCATTTGCTGATCGAGGACGTTCCCGGCGTCGGCAAGACCACGCTCTCGCACGTGCTTGCCAGTCTGTTGGGGCTGCAATATCAACGCATTCAGTTCACCAGTGATTTGTTGCCGGCCGACGTGGTCGGCGTATCCATCTTTGACCGCGATTCAAGTACGTTTCGGTTTCACCCTGGGCCGATTTTTTCGCAGGTGATTCTGGCCGATGAAATCAATCGCGCATCGCCCAAGGCACAAAGTGCATTGCTCGAGGCGATGGAAGAGCATCAGGTGACGGCCGACGGCGAAACCATGAAGCTGCCTGAGCCTTTTTTTGTGATCGCCACGCAAAATCCCTCGCATCAGATCGGTACTTTTCCGCTGCCCGAATCGCAGCTTGATCGCTTTTTGATGCGCATCAAATTGGGCTATCCGGATAAAGCGGCCGAGCGCGCGCTGCTCAAAGGCGTGGATCGCCGCGACCTGATTGCGCGCATCAGCACAACCATGACGGTGGAGGAATTAACCTCGCTGCAACAGGCCGTGACCAAGATTTTTGTCTCGGATGCGTTGGTCGATTATGTGCAGGCGCTGATTTTGCATACCCGCGATTCGGCGCATTTCGAAATGGGTCTTTCACCCCGCGCGGGTCTCGCCCTGCTGCGCGCGGCGCAGTCGTGGGCGCTGATGTCTGGACGCAATCAGGTGCTGCCGGAGGATGTACAGACCGTCGCGCCCGCAGTCGTCGGGCATCGTTTGCGCGCGGTGACGAATGGCGAGGCGAGGATCCTCGATCCGGCGCAGGAACTGATTCGTGCGGTAGCGATACCGTAATCGCGTCTGACAAAAAATAGCCCTTCAACAGGAGAAAAAAATGCGTCAAATCCGCGGCAGCTCGTTCATCGGTCTTTTCGCCCTCGCCATCATGCTTGCGATGCAGACGGGGGCGATGGCGGAGAACTACAAGTGCAAAAGCAGCGACGGCAGGATCGAATATAGTGATCGACCGTGCGACACCAGCAAAGAATCACTTTCCCAACCGCGCGCGGGTGCGGGTGTCGTTTCTGCCCCGACCATTGCGCCGTTGAAACGCCTCGAGGCGCTGTTCGCAGATTACGACTTCCGATTGTGCGAGCGCGAAAGGCTTGCAAGCGAAATTGAGGTGGCGCAGCGCAGCGGTGAACTCAAGACCGCCGAGGCACGCTGGAAGCTGCGACAGGAGCGTCT
>JANMPY010000142.1:0-6168 GCA_031370095.1 Betaproteobacteria bacterium | reverse complement strand
GGACAAGTTCGCTATCGCGCACCGACTCAGGCAATGGCGCGTGCGAATTGATGTGGGTAAGTGATTTTGAAATTGAATAGGCCGCGTATTTCTCGGATTGCGTAGATCGCCATTTGGCGAGGCTTCACAGACGTTTTCGGTCTGGAGGCCGCGCCAGTGCTAGGATTTAACCAAATATTCACTGTCATTTCTCCCGTCGGTCGAAATGACAGCGTGTGGCACCACGTTACGGCGTGCAAATCGATCCGCAATCAACGCTGCCGCAACCCGCGCTGTAGCCCTTATTCGATGATGCGATCAGCGCGCTTCAGCACTTCCGGTGGAATCGTCACGCCGAGTTCGCGTGCCACCTTGAGATTGATAATGAACTCTTGTCGGGTAATTTCCTCGAACGGCGTGTCCGCTGGCTTTGCCCCCTTGAGGATCTTTGCGACGACCAGCGGCATTCTCGGAAACGTATCGGTGAAGGACGTGCCGTAAGACATCAAGACCCCCGCGTCCGAGGTGCCGCCCCAATACATGGTGGGAATGCGGCGGGCCGTCGCGAGTTCGCCGATGCGTCCTCGGATAATGAAGGAAACAGGAACCTCCATAACCACCAGCGCCTCAGCTTTTTCAGAGGCGATGGAGTCAAGCGCCGCAGCCAAGTCTGGCGTTGGTCCGCGGAGCTTGAGGGTTTGCGACCGGATATTCATGGCCGTCGCTGCCGCGATATTGTCACGCTCAATCGGCACGAATCCGCTGGCGTCTGTTCCCGGGATGTCGGCATCGCTTAAGAACGCGACGCGGGCAAGCTTCGGCAAAACCTCCTTGAGGATCGACAACTGTCGCGTTGCCCGCAGGGGATCATGATTGGTGATGCCAGTGACGTTTCCGCCTGGACGTGCGAGCGTAGCAGCGGCGCCGATGGCGACAGGATCAGCGACGAGCGCTGCGACGATAGGAATCGTCGTGGTGGACTTGCGCGCCGCAGCAGTCGGAGGACCTCCGTAGGTGGCGATGACATCGACATTCATCGCAACAAGCTCGGCGGCCAAGCCCGGGAGGCGATCAAGCTTTCCCTCGGCGAAGCGGGGCTCGAAGATGATGTTAGTGCCCTCGACATAGCCCAGTCGTGCAAGCTCCTTTTTTAGTATGTCGAAGTCGGGGCCGGGCACGCGGTTAAAGAGCGCGCCGACGCGATAGACCTTCGCGGCTTGCGGTGTTTGCGGTGCTTGCGCAAGGCAGCCCGTCAAGGCAGTTGCAAGCGCCAAGAGTGCGGCCAAGGCAAATTGTCTTATTTTCATGTGTGGATTCTCCTGATTGATGGACACCAAAAGCGCCGCCTGCCGTTCCGAAGCAACCACGCTGAAACCCTTGACAGGCGCGGCGTGCAGCCAATATACCCTTCTGGAAATATTTGAATGCTATTTTTTATACCGTCACGCCAGCTTCGCCATCGGCAAATAAAGATTCACACAAGTCCCGCCGCCCTTGAGCGCAAGAAACTCCACTTTGCCATGCAGCTTCGCGGCACGATTTTGAAATTGCATAGGCCGCGTATTTTTTGATGACACGATGCAGTTCACTTGGCATATGCGCATCGATGTAAAACGGGTTGCGGACATGCAAAAATATTTTGATGGGAAGGTCTAACACTGGCGGGGCGTTTCACCCAATTTCGACCTGAAAGCCTCGCCAGTGCTAATGTTTATTATATCCACTGTCATTTCGACCGAAGGGAAAAATCTGCTTTTCGTGGGCCGAAGGGAGAAATCTGCTTTTTGTCGGGTCAATGAAAAGCAGATTTTTCCCTTCGGTCGAAATGACAGCGATTGGAGTCGCTGCAAAGTGCCCGTTGAGCGCCCTGTTAGGCCACCCTTTGGCTACCGGCGCTGACGTTAGCTGACAGTTGTATTGGCCAGAGCTCGGGTAGTTGCGGGTGAGGCCCCCAAAAGGCAAGGACCCGTTGAATGCGTTGATCGGGGGCAAGTTCCACTACCGAGTAGCCGGTCGCGTGGACAAGCCCGTCGGAATCGATGATTGCCACGGCGAAGTGAGCTGTGTTCCTGAATGTGATGAGCCCGCTGGAAAGGACAAGCCGGCAGTCAGGCCAGTTCTGGTGAAAGCCCACGATCTTCTCGGAGATTTCCGCATAGCCCGTGAAGACCCTCGTTGGCCCCCATATCTCAGCATCGGTGGCGAGAGCTTCCGCAAGCAGGCCAAGCCTCCGCTCGAGCCCGTGCTCCACAAAGGCCTCCAAGTATGGTTTCAGCGGTTGGAGAAAGGCAGAGGCTTCCATGCTGTGCGGTGAGGAGAGGGTGTGCGTGAGACCTACTAGTCAGAGACACCAAAACGCCGTCTAACATTCCGAAGGCAACTACCTTGAAACCTTTGAAAGGCGCGGCGTTGAATGAATATACCGTGTCGGGTCATCACTAACAAGCGGTTGAAACCCCCCTGACTGTTTCTGCCAACCATCACGTTTGCGCAACCACCCGGCCTGATAACGACGCATGCTGCGGAAATATTTCTTCGCCATTTTTTAGCCCGTCACGCCAGCTTCGCCATCGGCAAATAAAGATTCACACAAGTCCCGCCGCCCTTGAGCGCAAGAAACTCCACTTTGCCATGAAGCTTCGAGGCACGATTTTGCATATTGTCGAGGCCGCGTCCTTGCGGTTTGCTGGCGTCGAGACCGACGCCGTCGTCGGTCACACGGACGAACACGCGCGCGTTGGTGTAGTCGACACCGGTGGAGAGTGTGATGCGTTTGGCTTGCGCGTGTTTTAACGTATTGGTGAAGGCCTCCTGCACGATGCGCAGCACGTTGCGGACATTTTCCGGATCGAGATAAGCCAGCGGTGGTAAATCATTCACCGCCCACTCCAGCGCAATTCCAGCGGCCTGCAGGCGCGGCGCAAGACGGTATCGCAGATTTCCGAGTACTACCAGCAGATCACTTTCCACCGGCTCCAAAGAATCGATGGTGATTTTCAATTCGTCGATGCAGTCGGCGAGCACCTCTTGCATATCGTGTTGCGAGAGCGATCCCATGCGCGTCAGCGCGAGCGTGGACATGAGGTGCGAGCCGATGCCGTCGTGCATGTCACGCATCAGGCGTTGACGCTCTTCTGCAGTGGTGCGCTGCTGGTCGAGTACGCGCAGGCGCTCATAGCTGTGGGCCAGCTCCTGTTCGCGATCACGGACGCGGGAGGCAAGCTCGGCGTTGAGCGATTCGTGTTGCTGGAGCACGTCGACAAAGCGGCGGATCAGCAATATGGCCATCGCGAACAACAACAGCGGGCCGCCCAGCGGCAACAGATAAAGCGTGTCGAAATCGAACCGCTCTTCATAATTGATCAGGTCGTGCATCGCCAATAAAAAATTAGTCACGATGGCCAACAGCAGCGTGAGATTTTCCAGCTTCGGTTCGCGCGTGAGCGCGCGACCGAGGATCACAAGCATAACCAGTGACACGACAGTGTTGACGATGAACAAGGGAACCAGCACGCTGGCGCTGGACGGGAGTGCCAACAACACCGTTGATGCGAGCGCGAACCATGCTACGAAGCGTTCGAATCGCGGCGAGGTCTGGCCGCAGAAGCGCAATACAAAGTAGATCTGCGCCGCCATCATCCAGGAAAGTGACGGTGCCGCTAATACCCATCCCCAGGAATCAATGTCGCGTGAAAAAGTGTGCCAAAGGCGCGCGATGGTGGCGAGGCAGAGTAGTGCAAAAAATCCAAATACCGTTTCCTGCCGCCTGCTCGCCCATAGTGCAATCGACAGCAATGCCGTCAGGCCGAGGAGAGCGGCAATGAATTTTGGGGCGGTGGATTGAAACATGATGCGACGGTTGTAGAGTGTACGTACGTCGGCTTCTTCACCGATGTGTACGCGCGCCAGACCCGCGCGCGCCATCTGGTCGGGATGCAGGCGAATCAGTATTTCATTGCGACCGACATTTAGCATCTGCGGCGGCACCACGAATAGCTGCGCGACATTCCAGCTCATTTCGCGCGCCGCCAGATCACCGCTGACGCCGAGCAACACACCGTTGACATACAGTGCGATGTTGTTGGTGATACGCGAAATGTAGATCGCCTGCGGCGCTTCAGGTGCATTGGCTAAATCAAAGCGCAGGCGATACCAACCCAGGCGACTGCGGTCACGCTTCATTTGGCGCCAGCTATCGGGCAGCGCAACGGTTTGCCAAACGGTAGCAGGCTCTGGCAACTGCACCTCCCCGGTTGGCGCGAATTCAGCTTGTGATAACTCGATGCCTGCCCACGAAAGTGGCGCAGTAGGCGGCGCGTCGGCGGCAGACGGTGGACGGGTAGCGTTAGCGGTTACGAGTGGCACCTCGGTCGGGCTCGGCTCTGAACCTGGCGCTTGCGCGTGCGAAATTCCGGCCAGCGTCACCGCGTACGCCACCGCATACGCGACAGCGATCAACGCGCATCCGCGACGCCACGAAATAATAAGATCAGAGCGTACGGATAAGACCCATGCGGTTCGCTTCAAACACCGCTTCACCGCGTGAATGCACCGCAAGTTTCCGATAGATTTTCTTGACATGACTGGTCACGGTGTGCGGCGATATGCCCATTAGTTTACCCATTTCCGGGTAGTTGAATCCTTTCGACGCGAGCAACAAAATTTCCCGTTCGCGATCCGATAAAGCCACACCTGTGAGGTCGCCGTCCGCGTCCGGTGCGTCCACCGAAATCGCCGGCGAAAGTGGCTCAGCGTGAAAACGTTTCAACAGCCGCCGCGCAATGATCGGGCTGATCGGCGAGCCGCCATTCATCAATTCGCGAATGCCGGCGAGGAAACTCTCCTCCGATGCATCCTTGAGCAAATAGCCCGACGCACCGGCTTCAATCGAGGCCAGCACATGCTCTTCGTCGCCGAACACCGTCACTACCATGCACTCGCATTTGGGCAGCGTTTGCGTGGCGTGACGAATGACCTCGATGCCGCTAATATCCGGTAAGCCAAGATCGACCAGCAGAATATCCGGCTGCCGCAGGTCGAGCATCGCCAGACCCTCGCCACCGGTGCCGACGCTCGCCACCACTTCAAAGGAGGCGTCGTTCGCCAACATCGCCATGTAGCGTGCGCGAAACGCGGAATCATCTTCAACAATCAGGACGCGGGGCATGGAGAGTATTTGTACGGACGTATGTGGGCGGATCGAGTACCGATTTTACCCTTCGACCCCGGGGGGTACGCTATCCCCTGATCGTGGTAGTCGTGTGTGTCTGGTCAGTAAACTCCAGCGCTGGAGCGGTTCGTGGCAGATATATAGCCTAACAACCGCGCCAGTGCTAGTGTTTATCCGTTTTATGCTAAGCCAATCAAATGCCTAATCGTCATCGGCCTGAATCTGCGGCAATTCTGCCGCAATCAGTTTTAGTCCCGCACGCAATAGATCGTCGTAACGTTTGCGCTCGGCCGCTGCGGATGTTTCGGTCCAGCGAAAAAAACCTTCGCCGGTTTTCATGCCGAGTTTTCCGGCGGCGACTTTTTCGCGCAGTACGTTTGCCGGCACCGTCACAGCGGACAGCGAGGGATACATGGTCGCAGCGGCGGCCGTATGAACCTCCACACCGGCGTGATCGCGTTGCAGCACCGGGCCCGCCGCGAGAAAGCGAAAGCCGAAACCGAAGCGCACCGCATTGTCTACGTCCTCCGCTGTCGCCACGCCGTCGTCGATCATCGCAAACGCTTCGCGGGCGAGCGCGTGTTGCAGGCGGTTGGCGAGAAAACCAGGAAGATCTTTTTTAACGATGACCGGCACCATGCCGCAGCCGCGCATGAATGCGGCCAGCGTTTCTGCATGCGTCACGTTGCTGGCCTTGCCGAGGATCACTTCCACCAGCGGTACCAAATGTGCGGGCATGAAAAAATGCAGTCCCAACATTCGCGATGCCGTGTCGAGATCGGCGGCGATGGCGCTGATGGGAAAGCTCGAACTATTGCTGGTGAGCAGCGCATCGGGACGCGCGCGGCGCACCAAATCGGCAAACAATATTTGCTTGATGTCGAGGCGCTCGGGAATGCATTCGATCACCAGATCGATTTCATCCCAAGCGACTTCATCGAGCGAGGCGTTCACCGACAATTTGCCGAGACGATTCGGGTAGCCGAGATCGGTCATGCCGCGCGCAAAATAATCCGGCA
>JANMPY010000079.1:0-4145 GCA_031370095.1 Betaproteobacteria bacterium | reverse complement strand
GCGGGCATTTTGTAGTGCGGCGGCTGGAGAAGATTTATGGCGCTGAGCCGGTGAAATTGGCTTATCAGCAGTTGTAGATTGCCGCGCCGTAATTTTAAAACGCAAGCGCTGGCGAGGCTTTCCGGCCATATTGTGCTTATGAAGCCCGTCTGCTGGATACTTTGCCTAGATAAATTAAATGCTTCTGCAGGTTGCATAAACGGCTTTATCGTTTGCCCAACAGCCGCCTTAATGCAATCACCGATGCTGGGCTTGATAAAACCAGCCCAACCTACCGGTTTTTACAAAACCCAATCCCGCCCCGTCAAATACTTTTCCGTCAATTCCGCCTCGCGCGAACCAGCTGCCGCATGATGGTTGTAACGCCACGTGGCGAGTGGCGGCATCGACGCCAGAATCGATTCTGTGCGGCCACCTGATTGCAGGCCGAAGTGCGTGCCGCGATCAAAGACCAAATTAAATTCAACATAGCGGCCACGGCGATAGAGCTGCCATTCGCGTTCTGCTGCGCCGAATGGCATGTTGCGACGGCGCTCTAATATAGGAATGTACGCATCCAAAAACGCATCGCCCACCGCCCGCTTCATCGCGAATGATTGCTCAAAACCGGCCTCATGAAAATCATCGAAAAACACGCCGCCGATACCGCGCGGCTCTTTACGATGTTTTAAATAAAAATATTCGTCGCACCATTTTTTGAAATGCGGATAGTAGTCGTCGCCGAACGGCTGTAGCGCATCGCGATTGATGCGGTGGAAATGTACGCAGTCTTCATCGAAGCCATAGTAAGGCGTGAGATCCATGCCGCCACCAAACCAGAACGCGTCGTGTTCGGCGTCCAGTGAAGAGCGCGCAATAAAAAAACGCACATTCATATGCACCGTCGGCACGAACGGATTGCGTGGATGCAACACCAGCGAAACACCCATCGCCTCCCATGCGCGCCCGGCAATTTCGGGGCGATCCGCCGCCGCAGTCGGTGGCAGTTTGGTGCCGATCACATGCGAGAACAACACGCCGGCGCGTTCAAATAGATTACCGTCTTCGATGATGCGCGAAATGCCGCCGCCACCCTCATTGCGCGTCCATGCGTCGGTGCCGAACGATTTGCCGTCGAGCGATTCGAGTTTCGCAACGATGCGTGATTGCAGATCGAGGAGGTAAGTTTTGACTTCGGTGGGATTCATGATGGTCGTCGTGTCGCGGCAACGCTGCTAACAATTATGTAGCTATAAGGGAACTTCTAAAAACCCTGTCGTACCGGCGAAGGCCGGTATCCAATTTTTATAAATAACGGATACTGCTGGCAAACTTGGATCCCGGCCCGGCGCAACCCTTGTGGTTGTACGCCGGGGAGACAATTTCGAGGTTTTTATAAGCTCTCATAACACTAGCACTGGCGCGGCTCCTGGCGTTGTTTACCGCCACGAGGCGCACTATTGCTGGTTCTACGTCAGTTTATTCTATTGAAATACTACTTCCGGAGAATCGCCCGATAGCCAATGTCGCGCCGAAATTGCATTCCGCTAAATCGTATCGGCGCGAGCATTTGATACGCGCGCTGTTGCGCAATTTCTACAGTATCCCCCAATGCGGTCACGCAAAGTACGCGGCCACCGTTGGTGATTATTTTGTTGTGGGCCTCAGTCGTGCCCGCATGAAACACGTGCGCGTCCATCGTGTTCGCAGGCAGGCCGGTAATTTCATCACCCTTCACTGGCGCATCCGGATATCCGCCCGACGCCATCACCACACCGAGTGCCGAGCGCGGATCCCATTCGGCGTCGATGTCGTCCAACGTGCCGGCAATTGCGTGTTCAAGTAGCGTCAGGAAATCGCTTTTGAGCCGCATCATGATCGGCTGCGTTTCCGGGTCGCCCATGCGTGCATTGAATTCCACGACGCGCGGATTGCCTTGCGTGTCGATCATCAAACCCGCGTAAAGAAAACCAGTGAATGGCGCGCCCTCTGCAGCCATGCCGCGCAGTGTGGGCATGATGACTTCGCGCATCGCGCGCGCATGTACCTCAGGCGTCACGACCGGTGCGGGCGAATACGCACCCATGCCGCCGGTGTTGGGGCCCAAGTCGCCATCGAAAATGCGTTTGTGATCCTGCGAGGATGCGAACGGCAATGCGTGCACGCCATCGCACATGCAGATGAAGCTCGCCTCCTCGCCTTGCATGAATTCTTCGATGACGACGCGCGCACTATCCGTGCCCGTCGCGTTTCCCATGCTGCCCGTAAACATGCCATTAATGGCTGCCAATGCCTCGTCCAACGTCATCGCCACGACCACGCCTTTACCCGCCGCGAGCCCATCAGCCTTGACAACAATCGGCGCACCCTCGCGCTCGACATACGCGCGCGCATCAGCAGCGTTCGTGAAGGTTGCGTATTTTGCCGTCGGGATTTTGTGCCGCACCATGAATTGCTTGGCGAAATTTTTCGACGATTCCAGTTGCGCGGCACGCTGCGTGGGGCCAAATATTTTCAAGCCCGCCGTCTGAAAGGCATCAACCACACCCGCCGCCAGCGGTGCTTCCGGGCCAACGACGGTGAGATGGATTTCTTCGTCCTGCGCAAACTTGAGAAGTTCGGCAATCGTTGTCAAGTTCAGGTTAACAAGGCCGTACTCACGCGCTGTACCGGCATTGCCGGGTGCGACGTAGACGCACTGCACGTGGGGACTTTTTTTCAGATGCCACGCGAGGGCATGTTCGCGACCACCGGAGCCGATGACGAGAAGTTTCATTCTTCAGACTCTGATGATCTCAATTTCGTCCCGCTGACTTGGCACCTCAATTTGCTTTGCAAACTCCATTACGTCCTCAATAGTTTCATCCGTATGCATACTTCTAAGCATGTCGTGATCAATTCCTTCATCAACTTTTGCCATGACTACAATCCAACTCATTGCGTCTTCCCAATCATGAGCATCCTTGCCCACCGCACAAAACAACTCGATTCGGTCATCAAAGAGCTCACGCAAAAGTTGGTCTCTATTTCTGGTGTCACCGGACTCTGAGACCAAAATAATCTTTTTCGCGTGGGTCATCTCAAGTGCTCATTCGCGGTCTAAATGCCTCAGATCGCGTGGCGAGCGCCGACGTGGCTAGGCGCGAGGGGGCGAACAACCGGAATGTATGCGTTATACATGAGGATTGTGAGCCCCTGAGCAACAACGCCACGTCAAGCGCAGTAGCGAGATGAGGCATTTAGTGCCGAAAATGCCGCATCCCCGTAATCACCATCGCCAAACCCCGCTCATCCGCCGCCGCAATCACCTCATCATCCCGCATCGACCCGCCCGGCTGGATCACCGCTGTCGCGCCTGCATCGGCGATTACATCCAGCCCATCGCGGAATGGAAAAAACGCATCGCTTGCGGCGACCGAACCCTTCAGCGACAGCCCGGCGTTCGTCGCTTTGATCGCGGCAATTTTGGTTGAATCCACGCGACTCATCTGCCCCGCCCCTACGCCCAGCGTCATGCCGTAGCGGCAGAACACGATGGCGTTGGACTTTACAAACTTGGCGACGCGGAAGGCAAATATTAAATCGTTCATTTCGGCAGCTGTGGGCTCTCGCTTGGTGACGACTTTCAACTGCGCCACGTCAAAGTCGTCCGAGCTTTGCACCAACAAACCGCCGCCAACGCGTTTCATGTCGACATCTTTTATCGCTGGTGCGAATGGGATTTCCAGCAGGCGGACATTTTGTTTGCTTGCAAACACTTTGCGCGCCGACGCGCTAAATGCAGGTGCCAGCACGACTTCGACAAATTGTTTGGATACCGCTTCTGCAGTCGCGGCATCTACTTCGCGATTGAAGGCGATGATACCGCCGAAGGCCGAGGTGGGGTCGGTTTCGAGCGCGCGCAGATACGCGGTCAATGTCGTTTCTGCAATCGCCACCCCGCACGGATTGGCGTGTTTCACAATCACACAAGCCGACACTTCAAACGCGCGGCAGCACTGCCACGCGGCATCAGCGTCGGCAATGTTGTTATAGGAAAGCTCTTTGCCTTGCAGTTGCTTAAAGTGCGCCAGCGTGCCGGTCGCGGGATGCTTCTCCACATAAAAAGCTGCGTCCTGATGTGGATTTTCACCGTAGCGCATGTCCTGCGCCTTGGTGAAAGTCAG
>JANMPY010000041.1:0-3602 GCA_031370095.1 Betaproteobacteria bacterium | reverse complement strand
GTCGGCAGCCGAGGAGAACGGCGTGATGATGTCGCCGACGTTCGCGTTCTTGGTTAGCACCACGCCATCAAACGGCGCGCGGATCAGCGTTTGCTCCACGCTCACACGCGCGGCGCGCACGTTCGCCTCGGCCACGCCGATGGCACCATTGAACGACGCGACCGAGGCTTTCGCCTTGTCGAAGCGCGCTAATGCAGTGTCGTAAGTTGCCGGCGAAATGAAATTTTTCTTCACCAAGTCGTCCGAGCGTTTCAAGTTCGCATCTGCATCACGAAACTCTGCCGAGCCTTGTTCGAGATTTGCCCTGGCCGCGCGCAAACTCGCCTGTGCCTGATCGAGGCTGGCGGTGACGTCGCGATTCTCGATGCGCGCCAGCACGTCGCCCGCCTTGACGACCGAGCCTTCCTGCACGCCGAGATACTCCAGCCGACCGGTGGCTTTGGTGGAGACGGCAGCCTTGGTGCGCGCGGAGACGCGACCGGTCGCGTTCAGCACGGTGATGGCCTGCGAGGGATACGCGCTGGCAACAACGCCTGATTCGACCTGGGCGGGGCCACTGCCGCGCAAACTGATGAATGCACCGATGGCAACCACTGCAAGGGCTGCGATGATCCACCATTTTTTGCGGCCATTTTTCTTGCCAGCGAACGCTTTTTGATCGCGCGAAATCGTGAGTTTGGAGAGGTCGGTCGTGGACACGGTGTTCCCTGAATTAAAATTACGGATTAATGACTAAATTATAGGCGATGAAACGTCCCGACCTCGCGCTGAAAGCGGCGAACGGCATGTTTGACGGCGGGAACTGCGCACCCGGCGCGCGAACGGAAGTGGTTAGCTAAAAAGCCTCAACACGTGCTGACAAGTTTGGTGCGCCGGGTGCGCAAAAAAATCGACCACCGTGAAGTGATTTGCGCTCAATATTTCTTCCGGTGCAGCACAAATTTTTGGCCATGCTACTGAAAGCAGTCGTGACTGCTCGCGGAATGCGCGACTCTCGTCTGCACCCACGGCGAGATAAAGCGGTACCGTCAATGTCGATTCAAGTTTGATCGGCGAGGACGCGCGGGCAGTGTGGTGGTTGAGCTTCAGATCCACATTCATCGAGCAATGGATCAAGGGCTCCAGATCGTAAACACCGCTCAGTGCCATGCCGCCGATGATGCCGCGCACATCGCATTGTCGCTGCCGCCAATCGGTGGCGTACAGCATCGCCACCAAATGTCCCCCCGCAGAGTGGCCCGCCAGCGCGATGCGTTCCACCGGCAGATTGTGCGCGGTGCCATTACCGATAATCCAGGCGAGCGCCTGGCGGCAATCCTCGACCACTTCGCTGATCGGCACACCAGGGCAAAGGCGATAGTTGATCGCGGCTACACTTAAGCCCGCATCGATGAATGGTTTGGCGATAAAAGAAAAATCCGATTTGTCGAGGGAGCGCCAATAGCCGCCGTGAATAAAAACCACCGTGCCGCGCGGATTTTTTGCATGGAATAGATCGAGTTTGTGACGCGGCTCAGAGCCATAGGCGATGTCCAGCATGCACGGCGTGGTTTCGCGGAAGTGGATTGAGTCGTGTCGCCAGCGTTCGAAAATGGTGAGGTGATCGGGGACGAGAACGCGGTTGTTATATTCGGCTTCGAGGGCGGAGTTTACGGTTTGCATGCGATATCGTAAACCTGAAGGGCGAGTTTGATTGAAATGCTAAGGTCTAGTATTGGTGCGGTGTTTCAGGCATTTGTCGGCTGGGAGGCGCGCCAGTGCTTGGGTAAGCGGAAATTCTACGTTGGATGTTTGTAAAGCGTAGTGTTACATTCTGCGGCTTACCCACGATCAAAGGCTTCCTGCACAAAAGGCTGAAACGATATTTTGCACAGCGATAGGACAGATGCGATCCTGATGAACTATCAGGATTATCACCAGGAGAAAGTTATGGCACGCATGTTTAACCCACCGCACCCGGGCGAGTTGTTGCGGGAATTCCTCCCGGAAGGAATGACGATTGAGGAGGTCGCAGGGCGCCTTGGCGTGTCCCGCGCTCAGTTGTCGCGCGTTTTGAATGGGCGCTCGGCAGTTTCGGCTGATATGGCCATCCACGTCGGATTGCTGACGAATACGACACCCGAATCGTGGCTCGGCGGACAAACAAAATGGGATTTGTGGCAAGCGTCGCAAAGACCACTTCCGGCGGTTGCGCCGTTCCGTCGCGCAGCGTAGTCGTTTTAAGTGACGGTAGGGCGGTTGCAAAAACAATTGACGTTGACCCCTTATCACACTACACCCCAACAGGGTTCTTGTTCCCCCCTTGAAAGCAAGGCTGAAAAACCAGAATGGTGGAAGAAGCCATATTGTCGTCAAGACAATGGCAGCTTCACAAACGCTTCCACCACACGCGGCCACCATGAGGTTTCATACACAAAGAAAGTGGGAATCTGGACAACCAGAAACACGGCGAGCATTTTGTGAAACACGCGATGCGGCGTGTTGCGATCAAGGTAACAAAGCCAGAGCAGTATGCCGTCAATCATCGCGAACGTAAGTATCTGCGCCGAACCAAAAGGCACGCCGAACTGCACACCGAAAATGCGCGCAAACACCGGGTCGAACATGGTCAGTGGCGTGCAAATCATGTAGCGCATATGTAGCGCTGGTGTGCGGCGGTGGGCCATGGCGAGCACGTACGCGAGGATGAATACGCCCAGCAGTGCCAAGACCAGATAGGCAAAGAACAGCGTCTCCAAATTGTATTTTCCGCCCTCTCGCAGCAGGGCGGCATGTTCCACCTGAAAGCCGGAAAACACGATAAGGGGAAACAGCAGAAACGAGACCTTGCCGAGTTGGCGATGGACAGGACCGCGACGATCACGAATCAGCCAGCCCTGCACAATCAGCAACAGGCACCAACCGAGCATCAGTACGCCGTGCGCATGCGCATGCCACGATGGGATTTCTCTGATGCGTGTGAAATAAGTCGGCCAAAAGCCAGCAAGCGCCGCCAACAGAAACGCGCCAAAAAAGAACACTGCATTTCGCGCCATTACACGTCCCCCTGATTATTTTTTGTCAGTCTCAACGTCGCGGAGAAACAAAGCAATGTGGCCTCCTATGCAGATGCGCCTAGAAAATCTACAGTGGTAACGATCCAGCGTCAATTGATTTTGTAAAATCATTCTCCCTTATAGATGTCGATTTCCGAGGGTTCAGACTAGATCGCGGTACCTTGCCGTTAGTTTTTCGAATACCAATTTGGCAGGGTACCCTTGGCCTCTTGCAAGACCCACTTCGATGTCTCTTTGCGATCTTCCCAAGTGGGAAATTTTGCCGAGGTTCGGTCTGTGCTTCGCGTGCGGCACAACTTCATTCTGTTCATTTTATCTTCACAATATTTTTCGCCAGCGCCGGATTGGTTGAATGCCTTCCTGCTTCACGCCGCAAGCTGCATCACTTATAGAGATTTCGCGATATCAAGGCGTGGGTTCGCGCGATACGATTTCCGCATTGGTCATCTGCCGGATCTGTTCGTCCGTGTAGCCAAGCGAGAGCAGAATTTCTTCGTTGTGCTCACCGAGCTTTGGCGGGCTGAGTCGCACCCGCAGTCGCGCGCC
>JANMPY010000032.1:0-4212 GCA_031370095.1 Betaproteobacteria bacterium | reverse complement strand
ACAATTACGTTCATAGACTCTTTTGCGCCATCGTTTGACATGGTAAACTAACCAATATTAGTTCACTACGAGGCCACCATGCTAACCGTCAATATCCACGACGCCAAAACCCAACTTTCCCGCCTGGTCGAGCAGGCTGCTAAGGGTGAGGCGTTCATCATCGCCAAGGCAGGCAAACCGATGGTGAAAGTGATTCCGCTGGGAAAAACAGCAACAGGAACGATAAGCCGCCTCGGTTTCATGGCGGGCGAGTGTGTTGTTCCAGATGATTTCGATCAAATGGGCGGGGACGAAATTACGCGGCTATTTGCAGGAAAAAAAGTTTGAACCTGCTGCTCGACACGCATCTTCTGCTATGGGCGGCGAGCGCGCCTGAACGTCTCTCGGCGAAAGCGCGCGCCTTGTTGCTTGACCCGAACAATCAACTCCTGTTCAGTGCGGCCAGCCTGTGGGAAATATCCATCAAGAACGGGCTGGCTCGCGCTGACTTCAAAGTCGATCCGCGCCGTTTGTGGCGACTGTTGTTGGTCAACGGTTATCGCGAGCTGCCTGTCAGTAGCGAGCACACGGTCGCGGTGAATGAGTTGCCGCCTTTGCACAAGGATCCATTTGACCGCATCCTGATCGCGCAAGCGCGCGCGGAGGGATTATTGCTGTTGACCGTGGATAAGGCAGTTGCAAAATATGGTGAGGGTGTGCGAAAAGTATAGTTCCAATGGCTGGATGGAACCCTAGCATCGGTGCGGCTTCTGGCACCAAACACCGTGAAGAAGCGCGTCAATGCTGGTTCTACGCGTTCAAGTGCTAAGCCACAACCTCCACACCCTTCCAAAACGCCACCCGTCCCGCAATCTGCTTGGCCGCATCTTTCGGCTCCGGGTAATACCACGCTGCATTCTTGTTCACGTTGCCATCGACGACCACATCGTAATAATGCGCAGTGCCTTTCCACGGACACACCGTCTGGTGATCGCTGGCTTGCAAGTGTTCGCGTCGCGCGGCGGTAATCGGGAAATAAATATTTCCTTCAACCACAACGACGTCACTCGCGGCGGCGTCCGCGATGACTGTGTTTTTCCATTTGGCTGTTGCCATGTGAATTCCTTGTGTTGTGGTTATTCTGCAGCCTGCACTTTTTCAGGCTGATAGCTCAGCAACGGCGGACAACTGCAAAACACATTCTTGTCGCCGTACACATTATCGAGCCTGCCCACTGGCGGCCAGTACTTTGTCTGCGCCAAACTTTTCACCGGAAACGCCGCGCGTTGGCGTGTGTAGTCGTGCAGCCACTGGTCACTCATCACCATTGCGGCGGTGTGTGGCGCATTGCGCAACGGGTTGTCGTCGCGGTCCATTTTGCCGTCTTCAACGGTGCGGATTTCTTCGCGAATCGTAATCATCGCTTCGATGAAGCGATCAAGTTCTTCCTTCGATTCGCTCTCGGTGGGCTCGACCATCAGCGTGCCGGAAACGGGGAATGAAAGTGTCGGCGCGTGAAAGCCAAAATCGATCAGGCGCTTGGCGATGTCTTCGGCGCTGATGCCGGTTTTTTCCTTGAGCACACGTGGATTGAGAATGCATTCGTGCGCAACCAGCTCGCTTTTTCCCGTGTAGAGTACCGGGTAATGCGGCGCCAATTTTGCAGCGATGTAGTTGGCATTCAATATCGCCACTTGCGTCGCCTGCTTTAATCCTTCCGCACCCATCAGCGTGATGTACGCCCACGAGATGGCGAGGATGCTCGCACTCCCGTAAGGCGCTGCGCTCACCGGGCCGACGGGATGATCGTGGTCGATGGTCGCACGCGCAGGCAGGTAGGGTGCCAGATGCGCGCGCACCGCGACCGGGCCTACGCCGGGCCCGCCACCGCCGTGCGGGATGCAAAATGTTTTGTGCAAATTCAAGTGCGATACGTCCGCACCGAATTTGCCCGGCTGCGCCGTGCCGACCAGTGCGTTCATGTTCGCGCCATCGAGATACACCTGACCGCCGTGCGCGTGAACGATGTTGCAGATATCGACAATGGCGTCTTCGAATACGCCGTGCGTGGATGGGTACGTCACCATCAGCGCGGCTAAATCGTTTTTATGCAATTCGGCCTGACGCGTGAGATCGGCAAGATCGACGTTGCCATCGTTATCGCACGCGACCACTACCACTTCCATCCCCGCCAGATGCGCCGATGCGGGATTGGTGCCGTGTGCAGAGCTTGGGATCAGCACGATGTTGCGATGCGCGTCACCGCGTGCGCGGTGGTACGCCTGAATCGCCAGCAAGCCCGCGTATTCGCCCTGCGCGCCTGAGTTCGGTTGCAGCGAAACCGCATCGTAGCCGGTGATTTCACACAGCATCTTTTCCAGACCCGTAATCATCTCGCGATAGCCGACGGTTTGATCGTCGGGCGCGAACGGATGGATGTCGGCGAATTCTGGCCACGTCACCGGGATCATTTCAGTCGTGGCATTCAGCTTCATCGTGCAAGAGCCCAGCGGAATCATGGTGCGGTCGAGTGCGAGATCGCGATCAGCCAGCATGCGCAGATAGCGCAGCATCGCGGTCTCCGAGTGATAGCGGTTGAAAACCGGATGGGTGAGATAGACGGAGGTGCGTTGCAAATCGGCGGGTAGCATCATCTCGACTGTTGCCTCGACTGCCGCAAAGTCTGGCGCTGTCTTGCCATTGAGGGCGAACAACTGCCAGAGCACCTCGATGTCCGCGACCGTTGTCGTTTCGTCGAGCGACACCGAAAGCGACTCGGCATCGACTCGACGCAGATTTACTTTTTTCGCCAGCGCGCGTTGGAAAATTGCGTCGGTCTCAGCAACGGTACGAATTTTTACAGTATCGAAAAAACTTGTATCTGCGGCCTTGTGACCAAGTTGCGTCAAACCGTTTGCAAACGTCGCAGCAAGCCGATGCACGTAAAGCGCAATGCGTTTCAATCCAGCCGGGCCGTGGTACGACGCATACATCGCCGCCATCACTGCCAGCAGCGCCTGCGCGGTGCAGATGTTGCTGGTCGCTTTTTCGCGGCGAATGTGTTGTTCGCGCGTTTGCAGGGTGAGCCGGTAGGCGGGGTTGCCCATGACATCAACCGACACCCCAACCAAGCGCCCCGGAAGCTGGCGCTTGTACGCGTCTTTGCATGCCAGGAAGGCTGCATGCGGCCCGCCGAAACCCATCGCCACGCCGAAGCGCTGTGAATTGCCGACGGCAATATCAGCACCCAATTCGCCCGGCGGCGTGAGCAAGGTGAGGCTTAGCAAATCGGTCGCCATCACGACGACGGCACCTTTAGTTTGTACTGAAAGAATTAAATTGCGGTGGTCAACGACTGCGCCAGTCGAGGCCGGGTACTGCAGCAACAAACCAAAAATATCCTGTTGTACCGCGTCCGCTGCGTCGCCGACAATTACCTCGATGCCCTGACCGGCGGCGCGTGTGCGTATCACTTCAATGGTCTGCGGATGGCACTGATCGGATACCAAAAATTTGCTGCTTTTATTTTTTGCAAATCGCCGCGCCAGCGCCATCGCTTCGGCCGCCGCAGTCGCCTCGTCGAGCAAGGACGCGTTGGCGATATCCAGCCCCGTGAGGTCGCTGACCATAGTTTGAAAATTAAGCAATGCTTCCAGCCGCCCCTGCGAAATCTCCGGCTGGTAAGGCGTGTATGCGGTATACCAGGCTGGATTCTCCAGCACGTTGCGCAGGATCACGCCAGGCGTGTGCGAATGCGCATAGCCCATGCCGAGGTAATTTTTGAAGACTTTATTTTTCTCGGCGATTTTTTTCATCGCAGCCAATACTTCCGGCTCGCTCTGCGCGGGCGGCAGTGCCAGCGGTGCGGACGAGCGGATCGCTGCGGGAACCACGTCGTCGATCAAGGCGTCTAGTGTCGCGCGGTTCAGCACGCTTAACATCGCGCGCTGATCGTCGGGCGATGGGCCGATGTGGCGGGCGATGAAGGCATCGTTGCATAACAGGGATTTGAGTGTTGGGCGATTTTCAGTCATTTGGTTTCTCCGCGATGCCTTCCCCCTCTCCCCTGCCCTCTCCCACAAGGGGAGAGGGGGCAAATCCTTCCCTCTCCCCTTGTGGGAGAGGGATCGAGGGAGAGGGGTAGAAGCGAGCTGCTTGTTAGTGAGTTGCTGGCTCTATTAAATTGCCAGATAAAAAATATTTGCTTAAGCCGCGCCAATGCTGGCCGCATAG
>JANMPY010000652.1:0-2347 GCA_031370095.1 Betaproteobacteria bacterium | reverse complement strand
CACCGCGCGTGCTCGCCAATGGCGTGGTTGTCGCGATCACACGCGCTGAAATCGTCAATCAATGGGCGCTGTGGTGGGGTGTGACGATGATGGTGGTCGGCTCGATGGTGAGCCTGCTGGGGCGGCCTGAGCTGTTTGTGAACGCGTACAAATCGCTGCGCGGAAACAAAGTGCCGAAGCCTGCCGGGCCCGATGTGCTGGCGCACATCGAAGTGCCGCTGTGGACTTCCTATGTCGGCATTCCAATATTCAGCGTACTCGGTGCATGGCTCACCAATACTTTCTTTGGTGTGCCGTGGCTGCTTGTATTTATTTCGCTGCCACTGATTTTTGTGTTGACCATTATTTGCACTAATTCGATGGCGCTGACTTCGTGGACACCAACCGGCGCGCTCTCAAAAATTACCCAGTTCTCGATGGGCGCAATTGATCGCACCAATCCGGCGAGTAATTTGATTCCCGCCGCGATGACCGCCGAGATTGCATCGAACGCAGCCAACCTGCTCTCCGATATCAAGCCCGGCTACATGCTCGGCGGTAAGCCGCGCCATCAAGTCGTCGGCCACATCATCGGCATTTTTGCCGGCGCGCTGGCGTGTACGCCGCTATTCTTTTTGCTGTTCGTGCCACCTGATGCGGCAGGCGTGCGCTCGACGACGACCATCATCTCCGAGCAATTCGCCATGCCCGGGGCGGTGCAATGGAAAGGTGTCGCCGAAATAATTGCCAAGGGCGTGAGCAGCTTGCCAACCTCGGCCATCGCCGCGATGATCGTCGCGGCTGTGAGTGCCGCAGCAATCGAGATCGCGCGCATTGTCACCAAAGGACGCTTCCCGTTATCAGCCGTGTCAATCGGTCTCGGTGTGGTGCTGCCGCCGGAAGCGAGCTTCATGATGTGGGTCGGCGCGATGATCTTTTGGTGGATGGGCCGCAAATACAAAACACGCGGCAGTAAAGGCCACGATTTTTGGGTCGATGGTTGCGAGCCGATTTGTGCAGGACTGATTTCGGGCGCTGCGCTGGTCGGCATTGGCAACGCGATTGTGAATGTGTTGCTGTAATTGGTAAACCCAAGTACTGGCGCGGATTGTGGCGGCATTGCAGGCTGCGACGCGCACCGGTGCTTGAGTTTTGACTGCTTTTTTGTTTGCTTCGTCAGAAGCAGATTTCTTACCCGCTGAAGCCCGGTTCGAAATGACAAAGAAAAAATGTTGCCATGTTTGCTGAAGCGATGCACCTCAACCACTAGCATTGCCACGACGCAGGTGAATCGCTTGCAGCAGCGCCGTATTTTTTCAGCGCCGCTTCCAGCGCCGCCGCCTCAATTTTGCCGTCATCCAGCAACGCACGCAGCGCAGCGATGACGATGGAATGCCGATCCACTTCAAAGAATTCGCGCAGCGCTTTACGCGTATCGCTGCGACCGAAGCCATCGGTGCCGAGCGTCACGTAGCGCTGCGGCACGAACGCGCGGATTAGCTCCGGCACGGCGCGCACATAGTCGGTTGCGGCGACTACCGGCACTTTGTGGGCACCCAGACACTGCGCGACATAGCTGGTTTTTGTCGCTTGCGTAGAAAGGCGATTGGAACGCTCAACCAAAAGCCCCTCGCGTTGCAATTCTGAAAAGCTGGTGGCGCTCCAGACGACGGCGGAAATTTTCCAGTCACTTAAGAGCAAATCGCGCGCGGCGGTGACCTCGGTCATGACAGCGCCTGCGCCGAGCAATTGCACTTGCGGTTTTTTAACGTCACCGACCGGCAGCAAATAGAGGCCGCGCAAAATGCCTTCGCGCGTTTTTGTCGGCGCATCCATCGGCATGGAAGGCTGCGCATAATTTTCGTTCATCACCGTGATGTAATAAAAAACATCCTTCTGCGCTTCCAGCATTTCGTGCATGCCGTGATCGACAATCACGGCCAACTCGTACGCGTAAGCGGGATCGTAGGCGCGACAGTTTGGAATAGTGGATGCAACCAGATGGCTGCTGCCGTCCTGATGTTGCAGGCCTTCGCCGCCGAGCGTGGTGCGCCCGGCAGTCGCACCGAGCAGGAAGCCGCGCGCACGCTGGTCAGCCGCGGCCCAGATCAAATCGCCGACCCGCTGAAAGCCGAACATCGAGTAATAAATGTAGAACGGCAACATCGGAAAATCATGCACGCTGTACGACGTTGCTGCCGATACCCATGAGGAAATTGCACCTGCTTCTGAAATTCCCTCCTCCAGAATTTGCCCGCTCTTGGCTTCGCGGTAGTAAAGCATCGAGCCCATATCCTCGGGCTCATACATTTGTCCGAGCGGCGAATAGATGCCGACCTGACGAAATAAATTCGCCATGCCAAACGTG
>JANMPY010000565.1:0-3258 GCA_031370095.1 Betaproteobacteria bacterium | reverse complement strand
ATCCGGCGCGGCAAGGTCGATGCGCCGATTGACACCGTGGCATCCATGCTCACCAAACATTTGGGGCTGTTGTTCGTCCCGGCTGCCGTCGGGGTGGTACTGTTTTGGCCGCAACTTCAAATCCATTTCTGGGCGGTCAGTGTTGCGCTGGTGGTGAGCGTGATCGCGACCGTGGCGGTAAGCGCCGCGGTATTGCGATTCTGGCCCGGCTCGAAATCGTGACACCGCAATTGCCGATTGCCGAAATCTGGGTCTATCTCGCCGGCAGCCCCTTGTTCGCGCTGCTGCTGACGCTCGCCGCCTACGAGGCAGGCGTGACTATTTATGAGCGCACAAATCGGCAACCATTTGCCAACCCCGTCGCAATTGCGGTCGCAATCGTTGCGCTCGGCATCTGGCTCATCGACATGCCGTACGCAAAATATTTCGAAGGCGCGCAGTTCATTCATTTTTTGCTCGGCACCGCGACCGTCGCACTGGCCGTGCCGATTTACCAGAGCTGGAGCGCGCTGCGCGGCAAAGTGATTCCGCTGCTGGCCTCACTCTTGTGCGGTGGCGCGGTGTCGATCATCAGCGCTGTCGGCATCGCCCGCTTGCTGGGTGCTGACAGCGTCATCCAGAAAGCGATGATGGCCAAATCCGTCACCGCACCGATTGCCATGGGCGTGGCCGAAAGAATTTCGGCGTCGCCTACATTGACTGCAGTGTTTGCGGTAACCACGGGCATCCTCGGCGCAATCGTTGCACGCTACGTGCTCGACGCATTGCACGTTCAAGCGTGGTGGCAACGCGGCTTTGCCATCGGCGTTGCGGCACACGGCATCGGCACCTCGCGTGCCTTGTCGATCAACGCCGAGGCGGGTGCATTCGCCGGACTGGCGATGGGCATGCATGGTGTGGCGGGGGCGGTGCTGATCCCGTTGATTGCGGATTTCGTTTTTTAGATGGACATTAGCTACTGGTTGATTTACCTGGCTGTCGGTGTGTTCGTCGGTTTTTTTGCGGGCCTTCTGGGCATCGGCGGCGGTGCGGTGATGGTGCCGGCATTGTCGATGATATTTGTCTCGCGCGGCTTCAGCAGCGACAACGTTGTACACATGGCGCTGGCGACATCAATGGCCACTATCATCCCCGGTGGCCTGGCGAGCGCGTGGACGCATCACAAGCACCGCGCAGTGAATTGGCAGGTGGTGAAAAAAATGTTGCCGGGAATTTTGCTGGGCACTTTTTCCGGTGCGGTGTTCGCGCATTTTTCGTCCACTGCATTTTTGAAGGGTTTCTTCGTTGTCTTCATTTGCTTTGTTGCGGTGCAGATGTTGTTCAACCTGAAACCGAAAGGCGGGCACACCTTGCCGGGCTCGACCGGCATGATTGTTTTCGGCGCGGTGATGGGCGTGATTTCGAGCTTCGCCGGCATTGGCGGCGCGATCATGTCACTCGCGTTTCTCAGTTGGTGCAACGTTCGCATGCACGAAGCGATCGGTACGGCTGCCGCCATCGGCGTGCCGCTGGCAATAGCCGGCACCGTCGGCTTTGTCGTGACCGGCATGCTCGATAGCGGCTTACCCGCGCAAAGTCTGGGCTACGTTTACGTACCCGCGTTCATCGGTATTTCCATCACCAGCTTCCTCGTCGCGCCACTCGGCGCAAAACTCGCACATCGGCTGCCGGTGGCCGTGCTGCGCAAGATATTCGCAGTCGTGTTGGTGGTGTTGGCGGTGAAGATGGCGGTGTCGGTTTAGATCGGTGACGGATGGGGCGTTACGGCTAAGGCGTGACAGGTAACGATGTATTGTCACTCGTTACGCTTCATCCGTCACATCTCAAACGTTACCGCTTCCCTGCCAATCGCGCATGATTTGCTCGAACAACGCGACCGACTCGTCGATCCGGTTCATCGAGCACCATTCGTCGGTCTGGTGTGCAAGCGTTGGCTCACCAGGTCCAAGCACAATGGCTGGAATCGCGCCGCCGTAGCCTCGTTTCAGGTCGGCACCATCGGTTGAAAACTGGATCGTCTTCGGCAGTGGTCGTTCACCCGCAAACGGTGTGGCAGAAACGAACACACTCTCGATCCATTCGTCGGGCTCCGAATACAGCATCGGCACGTCGACTATTTTTTGCACGTGCCCGAGTGTGCCTACCAGCGACTCGATGGAGCGACACAGGTGGACGTGATCGACACCCGGCACTGAGCGCATATCGACCGTCATCTTTACCGAGTCCGGCACGGAATTGGTATTGAGGCCGCCGTGTATGGTGCCGATGTTCATGGTCGGCTTACCCATGACACGATGATGATCGCAGCCGACGTGTTGTTTGAAATCAAAATGGGCGAGCTTGTCGATGACTTGTCCCATTTTCAGGATCGCGTTCTCGCCCTGTTCCGGCATCGAGCCGTGCGCGGTTTTGCCCTTGGTTTCAATCTCCACCCAGCACACGCCTTTGTGGCCGATGTATGGATAGTTTGCGGTCGGCTCGGCGATGATGATCGCACCGGCACGATCCAGCAGCTTATGGTCGGCCAAATACTTCGCGCCTTCGCAGCCGATTTCTTCGCCGGCCGTGACGACCAAGGTTACGCCGGGTGAATTTTTTAGCAACGGTGCCAGCTTGATCGCCGCGATCACGAATGCGGCGATGCCGCTTTTCATGTCGGTTGAGCCGCGCCCGTAAACGCGATCACCATCGGTCTCGCCTGCGAATGGATCGTGCGTCCACGCCGCCGAACCAAGCGGCACCACATCGATGTGCCCGGTAAAACAAATCGGCGGTTTTTCATGTCGCCCGCCGATGGTCGCGACCAGACTGGTTCGCGTGTCGGCAAAGTCGTGATACGCGACGCGAAATCCTGCCGCCTCAAGTAGCTTACCCAAATGCTGGGCACACGCATGCTCGGCACCTGGCGGGTTGATGGTGTTGAAATGCAGCAGGTCGCGGGTGAGGTGAAGTGAGTTTGGGATCATGATCAGACATTCGCCGTTAGTTTTTTTCGCGTATTTTTCCTTTTACGCATCCAGTGATTCAGAGCCTCGATGAATACCGAGAAGCCGAGTGCGAAGTAGAGATAGCCTTTCGGAATATGCATGCCGAAGCCGTCCGCCACCAGGAATACGCCGATCAGCAGCAGGAAAGACAGCGCCAGCATTTTGATCGTCGGATGCTCGGAGACGAATTTTGACAGGGGGTTTGAGGTTATCAGCATGATGATTATCGCAAACACCACCGCGACCACCATCACCCACAGTGTATCGGCCA
>JANMPY010000533.1:0-2238 GCA_031370095.1 Betaproteobacteria bacterium | reverse complement strand
GCCTTCGGTATAAACGCTGATCCACGTGCGGTCTTCTGCTGAAAGTTGCGGCCATTGCGCGGTCATGCGCGCGCGCAGGCGATGGGCTCGCTTGTCTTTGTCGATTTTTATCGTCGCCTCACCGAGCAGCGTGGAAAGTTCGCCCGCAGCAGACCGCCGCGCCAAATCCATTTCAAAAAATCGTTCCTGCGCGTGAACGAAGCCCAGCGCACGCATTGCATCCAGCGCGTCGCGTGCAGTGATGTTTACTGTGCCTTGGCTGTCACGCGTCACGGTGACCGGCGACTTGAAGGCGACGGCCGCGATGTCGCCGTCGAGCTGCGGCAGGCTTGCCCGCATCGCGAAATAAATTCCGATGATGATTGCCACGGCCACACCGACAATTACGACGATAAACCACAAACCATAACGAAGCAGTTTTTTCATTTCTTCCTCTTGGCTCGCGGATGCGCCGTGTCGTACACCTTGGCCAGATGCTGAAAATCCAGATGCGTATAAACCTGCGTCGAGGCAATGCTGGCGTGCCCGAGCATTTCCTGCACCGCGCGCAAATCGCCCGATGACTGCAACACATGCGAGGCAAACGAATGCCGCAACATGTGCGGATGCGGATCGATGCTCAATCCTTGTTTTGTCGCCCACGTTTTGATGTGGCTCTGCACCAGCCGGGGAGAGAGACGCTTGCCGTGTTTGCCGAGGAAAATCGCCGCAGCGTCCGCACCCTTTGCCTCCCGCCGGCAGTCGAGCCAACGCGTCAATGCCTTGATCGCTGGTTCGCCAACCGGGACGATGCGGGTTTTATTTCCCTTGCCGGTGACGCGCACTTCACGTGCCGACAAATCGACAGCGCCCAAGTCCAGATTGGTCACCTCCGACACCCGCAGCCCCGATGAATATAGCAACTCGAAAATAGCGCGGTCGCGAATACCTTCATGCGTATCGTCGTCAAAACTGACCAACTGAATCGCCTCATCGGGCGATAGCGTGGCCGGTAAATACTTGGCGGCTTTCGGCGGGCGCACGCCATCGACCGGGTTCGCCGTCGCCAATTCGCTCCGAACCACGTAGCAAAAAAAACCACGCCAGCCGGAGAGGACGCGTGCCAACGAGCGCGGTGCTAGACCGCGACCATGCAGGGTCGCAGCGAATCGGCGGATCTCGGCTTGGGTGAGATCGGTTAACGAGTGGCTTTTCTTTTCGCTGGCTTCAACCAGGGTCTCAAGCAAGGCGAGATCGCGCGCGTAGTGTTTGACCGTTAGTGGTGACAGCCTGCGCTCATGCCGGATGAAAGAAAGATAACGATCAATGACGACATGCACAGGCGTGCAGTCCAGCGCTACTCGCTCGTCGGCGCATGCGCGAGGCCCAAGTGCCGTGCCACACAATGCGCGAAAACATCGCCGATGCGGGTGAGGAAAATGGTGCCCATATCGGCGTAGAAGCGTTCCGCGTTTTCCGACGCCAGCATCAGCAGGCCGAAAGTCGCGCCTTTTTTCAGCGGAATCAGCGCGTACGATTTCAAATGTGGCGCGTGTTCACCAAACCACAGGTTGGTTTCATATACGGGGTGACTGCCGCAGTATGGTGCCGTCATCGCGCTCACAAATTGAACGAGCTCGGTGGCGACGGGCTGAAATTCCGGCGATGATTTTTCAGGAGGCACGACATTCCAGAAGCGAACCGCCACGTGCGGCACCGAGAAGTTATCGAGCAAGTCGAGGTACAGCGTATCCATCAACTGCTCGACCGAAGTACAGCCGATCAGCGCAAGTGAAAGTTGGTGAATTTTTTCAGACAAAGTATCGTTTTCCTGACCAAAGGTAATCAGCTCGGAAAGTTTGCCTTCAAGTAGTTTTACTTTTTCACGCGTTGCGATCAGTTGTCGTTCTGGAATCGATACGGTGCGTCCGCCGTGTGGATGCGTGACATTAATGGCCAACAGCACATCGACGTTGGATTCAAAAAAATCCGGATGCGCACGAAGAAAATCGGCGACTTGTTCGCTGCTCAGTACGTTCGACACTGTTTACTCATCCTTTGAAAAAATTCAAATCTCACGCGCCTAAATCTCGCGCAGTTAAATCTCAATTTCGCCTATGTACACGGTCGCAGTTGCACCGGACATAAAAACGCTCGCATCACCTCCCGCCCATCTTACCGTGAGTTCACCGCCGCGCGTGGCGACCGTCACACTTTCATCAAGCAATCCCCAGCGAATGCCGGTGACCACGGCCGCAC